>NZ_SCMW01000013.1:0-65493 GCF_005502845.1 Brevibacterium sp. 2SA
TCGGCCCGCCCCGACACCTGCTCAAGGGCCCGCCGGGCGGCGAGTCCGAGGGAGAGTGTCATCCCGAGTGCGTCGATCTCCGCCGGCAGCGTCGACCCGACCGCAGTCGCCTGCGCCCAGCCCTGCACTCGCGCGGTGGCGGCCCGCCGGGAGGGAGCATCGAGCTGCTTCGAATCGTGGATGCCCTCGGGCACCGGATGTGCGCACACCTCGGTCAGCGAGAACACGGCGACGCCCACGCTCACGGGACCGGCCAGCGCCCCGCGCCCCACCTCGTCGACGCCGATGACGGTGTCGAAGCCCTCGGCGAGCAGCGCCCTCTCCACCGTGACGTCGTGCAGTCCGCGTGCTGCCATCAGTTGACGGTGATTCCCTGCGGCGCCGGGACGTCGGCGAAGACGTCCGTGGGGTTGGACACCCACGAGAAGTTGCTCAGCGGCCAGTTGATGAGGAAGACGGTGCCGACGACGTTCTCGGCCGGCACGAACGGCTGACCGTCGAGGTGGTAGCGGGAGTCCGCGGAATTGCCGCGATTGTCGCCCATCACCCAGTAGCTGCCCTCGGGCACGGTGACGGAGAACTCCATCTCCGAGGGCTGCGTGCCCGGAGCCAGGTAGGTTTCGTCGATCGGGGTCCCGTTGACGAGGATCCGCCCCTCGGCATCGCAGCATTCGACGGTGTCCCCGCCGACGCCGATGACGCGTTTGATGAGCTGGTTGCCCGCGTCCGAGGGCGCGAGGCCGATGAACTCGAGGAACGGGTTGGGCGCGTACCCGGAGGATTCGGAGCCTGAGAGCCAGTCGTCGGGGTCGTCGAAGACGATGATGTCACCGCGGTTGGCAGGACCGAACTTCGGCGCCAGCTGGTTGACGAGGACCCGGTCGTCGATCTGGAGGGTCTCCATCATCGACCCGGAGGGAATGTAGAAGGACCGAACCACCCACGTCTTGAGCGCCGTGGAGATGAGGAGGGCGATGACGATGATCACCAGGGTCTCGAGGAGTCCGCGGAGGAGCTTTTTGGACGCACGCGGGGAGGGCTGTGGTTCGGAGGACATTCGTTCGCTTTCGCATCGGTGCGCGACCTGCGCGGGCTGGCTGGAACGAGCGTATCAGTCGATCGTCGAGCCGTGCCCGATGACGGGGCCGATGACCCGGTCGAGGGGGATGAAGCCGCCGCCGGGGCGACCGAGCAGCGCCCGCGAGTCCGTGGAGTCGTCGCGGTTGTCGCCCATCACCCACATCGTGTCGGCCGGCACGGCGATGGAGAACGGCACCTGTGAGGCGGGCAGCGGGGCGTAGTCCTCGGTGAGGGGCTCGCCGTTGAGGAGGAGCCGACCCTCGGCATCGCAGCACTCCAGGGTGTCCCCGCCGAGGGCGATGACGCGTTTGACGTAGTAGACGTCGCGACTGCCGACGCCCACCCAGGAGCCGATCTTCTGCAGCGGGGTCGGCAGCGGGTCGTCGATGAAGGAGCCGCGCCCGTCGAAGACGACGATGTCGCCGCGTTCGATCGTGCCGGTCAGCGCGTCCGGGCGCCACACGGTGATCGTGTCGCCGACGGTCAGGGTCGGCTGCATCGATTCGCTGGGAATGGTGAAGCGCTGGACGACGAACCCGCGCACCGAGGCGCCGAGGATGACGATGACGACGGCGATGATGCCGACGATCTTCCACACCCGGGCAGAGACGCGAAAACGCGACCCGGAGGTCGCGTTCTCGTCAGCGTTCTTCACGTTCGCCGGTGCCAGGCAGCTGGGGCGCTCAGGCCTTTTCGCGGATGCGAGCGGCCTTGCCGCGCAGGTTGCGCAGGTAGTACAGCTTCGCGCGGCGGACGTCGCCGCGGGAGAGGACCTCGATCTGCTCGACGATGGGCGAGTGCACCGGGAAGGTGCGCTCGACGCCGACGCCGAAGCTGATCTTGCGGGCGGTGAAGGTCTCGCGGACGCCGTCGCCCTGACGGCGGATGACGACACCCTTGAAGACCTGGATGCGCGAGCGGTTGCCCTCGACCACGCGGACGTGGACGTTGAGGGTGTCACCGGCGCGGAAATCGGGGACGTCGGTCTTCAGCGAGGCTGCATCGACAACATCGAGCTTCTGCATTGTGCTTCTCCTGTGGCCTCTGCTCCAGGTCGAGGACACGCATGTAGGACCGGTGAGAACCGGTATTCGGATCGTCTGTCGGGATCGCTCCCCAGGTGCCGGCCGAGGACTCCGGCCGGCGGCGCGGACATCCGACCCCCTGAAGCAGGCGGATGCCAACAAACGCGACGATCTATTCTGTCACGGCGGGGTCGGAAGACTCAAACCGATCGAGGACCTCGCGGTCGCGTGCACCCAGGTCGTCACGGTCGTCGAGCAGGTCCGGCCTGACCTCGGCGGTGCGTTCGAGACGTCGGTCACGTCGCCACCGGGCGATCGCCGCATGGTTGCCGCTGAGCAGGATCTCCGGCACCGCGCGACCCCGCCAGACCGCCGGCTTCGTATAGATCGGGTACTCGAGGAGACCGTCCTCGTGGCTCTCCTCGGTCAGCGACTCCGGGTTGCCGATGACGCCGGGGATGAGTCGGCTGACGGCTTCGATCATCACCATCGACGCGACCTCGCCGCCGTTGAGGACGTAGTCGCCGATGCTCATCGGCCGCACGTCGAAGTCCTCCTGTGCCCAGTCGAGCACGCGCTGATCGATGCCCTCATAGCGTCCGCACGCGAAGACGAGGTGCTCGGCTGCGCTGAGCTCTTCGGCGATCCGCTGATCGAAGACCTCCCCCGCGGGGCTCGGGACGATGAGGATCGGCTTCGCCGGGCCCGCGCCGAGGCTGCCCGACGTGTCCGCGGACGCGGGCTCTCCGGCCTGCCGGATGTGGTCGAGGGCGAGAGCCCACGGCTCGGCCTTCATCACCATGCCGGCCCCTCCCCCGTACGGGGAGTCGTCGACGGTGTTGTGGCGGTCGAAGGTGAAGTCGCGCAGGTCGTGGACGGTGAGGCCGAGCAGTCCCTGCTCGATGGCCTTGCCGATGAGGGAGAGTCGCAGTCCGGCCAGGTAGTCGGGGAAGATCGAGACGACGTCGATGCGCATGCGCCGGGTCACTCCGCGTCGAGGAGACCGGCGGGCGGGGTGAGCTTGATGCGCCCGGCTTCGATGTCGACGTCGGGGACGATCGCTGCGACGAAGGGCACGAGCACCTCGTGTCCGTCAACATGCCTGAGGTGGAGGAGGTCCTGTGCGGTGCCGTTCGTGACGTCGACGACCTCGCCGACCTGCTCGTCGCCGACGAACGCGGCCAGCCCGATGAGGTCATCGAGGTACCACGCCTCTTCGTCGTCGTCCTCGTCGTCCTGGGGGCTGAGGATGAGCGTGTTGCGGATCTCCTCGGCGCGGGTGCGGTCGGCCACCTCGTCGAAAGTGAGGAGGAGACGGTCACGGTGCCAGCGCGCGGACTTGAGCGTGAGTGCGCCGATGTCGGGCTCGGTGGCGAACGTCGTCCCGGGCACGAGCCGCTCCTCGGGGCGGTCGGTGCGCACCTCGACGGTGAATTCGCCTCTGATCCCGTGCGGCTTGCCCAGCCGGGCGATCACCGTGTCCATGCGTGCTCCTCGTGGTCGTGGGAATGCGTTCTCATCAGCATTCAGTGTAGTTCGCCGCCGTCGTGCCCTCCGCGGACGCGGCGGGTGAATGCCCGAGGGGGACGCCGGCTGCCAGCCGACGTCCCCCTCGTGTGTGGAAGATCTACGCCTCGATGAGGTCCACCCGCACCGACTCACGGCCGGCGAGGGAGTTGATCACGGTGCGCAGGGCCTTCGCGGTGCGACCCGCGCGGCCGATGACCCGACCGAGGTCGTCGGGGTGAACCCGGACCTCGAGCGTCGTCCCGCGCTGGGACGACCGGGATCGAACTGCGACGTCGTCGGGATGATCGACGATGCCGCGAACCAGATGTTCGAGCGAATCTGCCAACATGTCAGGCGTTGTCCTCCGCGGCGACGGCCTCGGCTTCGTACTCCGCCTCGGTCGCCTTGGCGGCGGTGTCCTCAGCCTCGACCTCAGCGGCGTCGGCCTTGCCGGAGCCCTTCTGGGTGATGGCTTCCTTGATCACCGAGTCGGCGTTGGGAGCGACGTAGGCTTCCTTCTCCGGCTGCGGCTTGACGGTGTTGACGGCTTCGCCCTCACCGGTGAACTTCTGCCAGTCGCCGGTCAGCTTGAGGAGGTTGCGGACCTGGTCGGTCGGCTGGGCGCCGACGGAGAGCCAGTACTGCGCGCGCTCCGAGTCGATCTTGATGACCGAGGGGTCGCTGAGCGGCTGGTAGATGCCGATCTCCTCGATCGCGCGACCGTCGCGACGGGTGCGCGAGTCGGCGACGACGACACGGTAGAAGGGTGCATGGACCTTGCCGATGCGGGTCAGACGAATCTTGACTGCCACTGTAGTGGTGTCTCCTTTTGTGTTCTGTTTGCACAGAGGCACCGCACAGTCGTGGGGTTGACGTGGCGGAGTCTGCGACCTGGACTATCGACTCGAGGCAGAAGAGAGGGCCCGCGCCGAGGCGAAAGTACAAGAGATCATTGTGCCAGAAAGGGCTACTTCTTTCCACCTGGGAACATGCCGCCGAATCCCTTCGGCAGCTTCGCGAGATCGAAGTCCTCATCCCCGCCGAGGTCGACGCCGCCGAACGCGGAACCGACCGGGTCCTTCGTCTTCCCCGCCTTCCGCTCCTGGGCGGCCTGGGCCTGCTCGGCGCGCTTGGCCGGGTTGCCCGACTGGCCGGCCTTGCGGCCCTTCTTCTTCCCCGCGGCCTTCTTCTTCCGGTTGGGGCCTCCCCCACCGGGCAGTCCGCCCATTCCGGGCATGCCGACCATCCCGGGCATCCCCGGCATACCGCCGCCGCGGCCCATGCCGCGCATGAGCTTCTGCGCCTGCGTGAAGCGCTCCATGAGCTGGTTGACCGCGGTCACCGTGGTGCCGGCGCCCTTGGCGATGCGGGCGCGACGTGATCCGTTGAGGACCTTCGGGTTGCTGCGCTCGTACGGTGTCATCGATCTCACGATCGCCTCGACCCGGTCGACCTCGCGTTCGTCGAAGTTCTCGATCTGGTCCTTGTACTGGCTCATGCCCGGCATCATGCCGAGCATCTTCTTCATCGAGCCCATCTTCCGCAGACCGGCCATCTGGGTGAGGAAGTCGTTGAGGTCGAAGTCCTCGCCGGACTCGAACTTCTTCTGGAGCTTCGCGGTCTCCTTCTCGTCGAAGTTCTTCTCGGCCTGCTCGATGAGGGTGAGGATGTCGCCCATGTCGAGGATGCGGTCGGCCATCCGGTCGGGGTGGAACGGCTCGAAGTCGGTCATCGACTCACCGGTCGAGGCGAACATGATCGGCTTGCCGGTCACCTCGGCGACCGAGAGCGCGGCACCACCGCGGGAGTCGCCGTCGAGCTTCGAGAGCACGACACCGGTGAAGTCGACGCCCTGAAGGAACGCCTCGGCGGTCGTCACGGCGTCCTGACCGATCATCGCGTCGATGACGAAGAGGACCTCGTCGGGGTTGACCGCCGCGCGGATGTCCGCGGCCTGCTGCATGAGCTCCTCGTCGATGCCGAGGCGGCCCGCGGTGTCGACGATGACGACATCGTGGAGCTTCGACTTCGCGACGTCGATGGCGTCGGTGGCGACCTTGACCGGGTCGCCGACGCCGTTGCCCGGTTCGGGCGCGTAGACGACGGCACCGGCACGCTCACCGACGATCTGGAGCTGGCCCACCGCATTGGGCCGCTGGAGGTCGGCGGCGACGAGCATCGGGCGGTGGCCCTCGGACTTGAGCCAGTGAGCGAGCTTGCCCGCGAGCGTCGTCTTGCCGGCACCCTGGAGGCCGGCGAGCATGATCACCGTCGGCGGGCGCTTGGCGAAGGTCAGCCGCCGCGTCTGTCCGCCGAGGATGCCGACGAGTTCCTCATTGACGATCTTGACGACCTGCTGACCCGGGTTGAGGGCACCCGAGACCTCTTCCGACAGCGCCCGTTCGCGGATCCGCCCCGTGAACGCGCGGACGACGGGCAGCGCCACGTCTGCGTCGAGGAGCGCGCGGCGGATCTCGCGGATGGTGGCATCGACATCGGCTTCCGAGAGCCTGCCCTTGCCGCGGAGATTCTTGAACGTCGCGGTGAGCCTGTCGGAGAGGGAGTTGAACACGTGCAAGCCTTCTTCGTATGCAATGGTCGACTCTCTAGACTAACAACTCCGCCTGGGAGGCTCCGAATCCCGCGGACCCCTTCCCCGACGCCAGAGCACCCCACCCGAGTCGTCTGCTGGGACCTCGGGTGGGGTGGTCTGTGAGCACTCCGGCGTACTCCCCCGTCGAGGCGGCCGGCGAGACCGACCGGCCCCCTGACGGGAGTCTCGGGTCAGCGGAAGGAGTAGGCCCGCTCCGCGTGTTCGATGGTGTCGATGCCGTCGAGTTCGTCGCGCGGATCGATCCGCAGTCCCATGGTCTTCCGCAGCACGAGCGAGATGACGAGGGTGACGGCTCCGGCGTAGACGAGGGCGACGAGGCACGCGACGATCTGGGCGACGAGGAGTCCGAAGCCCCCGCCGTAGAAGAGTCCGGCCGCGGTCTCCTCGGTGGGGATCGCGAAGAACCCGATCATCACCGTGCCGATGATGCCGGCGACGAGGTGGACGGCGACGACGTCGAGCGCGTCGTCGTAGCGCAGGCGGTTCTTCGCGACGACCGCGAAGTAGGCTCCGGCGCCGGCGGCGACGCCGATGAGGATCGCGGCGTAGGGTTCGACGTCGGCGCAGGCGGGGGTGATCGCGACGAGACCGGCGATGAGGCCCGAGACGCTGCCGATGCTGCTCGGACGCGAGGCGCGCAGACGTTCGATGGTGATCCAGGTGATCATGCCGGCGGCAGGAGCGACGAGGGTGTTGACCCAGATGAGGCCTGCCTGCTCGATCGTCGAGGCGGCGCCGCCGTTGAACCCGAACCAGCCGAACCACAGCAGTGCTGCGCCGAGGACGGTGATGGGGATGTTGTGCGGCTTGTGCGGCGTCGAATAGCGGACCCGGCGGCCCATGACGACGACGAGGACGAGGGCGGAGATGCCGGCGTTGATGTGGACGACTGTGCCTCCGGCGAAGTCGATCGCGGCACCGAAGACGCTGCCGATCGCGCCGTCGGCGGTGAGTATCCCATCGCCCCAGACCATGAAGGCGAGCGGGCAGTAGACGAAGGTGACCCAGAGGGCGGCGAAGACGAGCCAGGTGGAGAACTTCGCCCGGTCGGCCACGGCTCCGGCGATGAGGGCGATCGCGATCATTGCGAAGGTCGCACCGAAGCCGATCGAGATGAGCGCCTCAGGTTCACCCGCCACCGCGCCGGAGAGGCCGATCTGGCTGAGCGGGTTGCCGACGATGCCGCCGATCGACTCGCCCGAGCTCAGCCCATAGCCGTAGAGCACCCAGACCAGCGCCCCGACGGCCATCGCCGAGAAGACCATCATCATCATGTTGATGCTCGAGCTGATCCGAGTCATCCCTCCGTAGAAGAAGGCCACACCGGGGGTCATCAGCAGCACGAGCCCCGCGGCGACCATCATCCACACATTCACTGCATCGAGTTCCATGTCGTCGTCTCTCATTCGTCTCAGTCGGCTCCGGTTCGAACCGAACGAGACCAGTCTCGACTGGCGACGTCACGGGAATGATTCGCTTATGTTTCGAGTATGTGACACGGACCTCAGGAGAGGTGGAATCCCAGGTCAGATGTGGTGAATGCAGTCGCGAACTCGTTCTGAAAGCCGTCTCAGCGGCTGGACAGAGGCAGAGTCGCCGCCTCAGTCGAGGGTGCCCGCGGCCGTCAGTCGAGGAGGGCGTCGACGAAGCCCTCGGCCGTGAACGGGGCGAGGTCGTCGGCTCCCTCGCCGAGGCCGATGAGCTTGACCGGGACTCCGAGCTCCCGCTGGACGGCGATGACGATGCCGCCCTTCGCGGTGCCGTCGAGCTTGGTGAGCACGATGCCGGTGATGTCGACCGCCTCGGCGAAGACCTTCGCCTGCTGCATCCCGTTCTGACCGGTCGTCGCATCGAGGACGAGGAGGACCTCGTCGATGTCGTGGCCCTCCCCGAGGGGACGGGTGGCCACGCGCTTGACCTTGCGCAGCTCGTCCATGAGCCCGACCTTGTTCTGCAGGCGCCCGGCGGTGTCG
The DNA here is from genome assembly GCF_005502845.1 of Brevibacterium sp. 2SA. Lineage (NCBI taxonomy): Bacteria > Bacillati > Actinomycetota > Actinomycetes > Micrococcales > Brevibacteriaceae > Brevibacterium > Brevibacterium sp. 2SA. The sequence continues at coordinate 8,202 of NZ_SCMW01000013.1, forward strand.
ATGAGGACGACGTCGGCGTCCTCGGCCTTGCCCTGCTCGACGGCGGCAAAGGCGACCGAGGCGGGGTCGGCACCCTCCTCGCCGCGGACGGTCTCGACGCCGACACGCGAGCCCCACGTCGTCAGCTGCTCGGCGGCGGCCGCACGGAACGTGTCGGCGGCACCGAGGAGGACGGACTTGTCCTCGGCGACGAGGACGCGGGCGATCTTGCCCACGGTCGTCGTCTTCCCGGCGCCGTTGACGCCGACGACGAGCATGACGGCCGGGTCGCCGGCGGTGTGCGCGGTCGCGAGCTCGCGGTCCATCGTCGGGTCGACGAGCTTGACGAGCTCCTCGCGCAGCAGTCCCCTGACCTCCTCGGGGTCGCGGGTGCCGAGCACCTTGACCCGCTCGCGCAGGGTGTCGACGAGTTCGGCGGTCGGTTCGACGCCGACGTCGGCGAGGATGAGGGTGTCCTCGATCTCCTCCCACGTCGCCTCGTCGAGGGTGTCGCGGGAGAGGAGGTTGAGCAGACCGCGGCCGAGGCCGGAGTTCGACTTCGCGAGCCTCTCGCGCAGCCGGACGAGGCGGCTCGCCGGTTCGGTGGGAACCTCGGAGCCGGCGGCCTTCTCCCTCTCCTTCGTGACGGTCTCGGAGATCTCATCGATCGAGAGCTCGCCGGTGAAGTCGGCGTCGATCGACCGGTCCTCGCCGAGCCCCTTGCGTCGGGCGTTGATGCGCAGGCTGATGCCCAGCGCCACGACGAGGATGAAGACGATGGCTGCGACGATGAGCAGGATGATCGGCTGGTCCATTGCGGGACGTCCTCCTTGGTCTGCTGTCTTGTGCACCGTAACGCGTTACGGTCTGGGCCCCGTGACCGTGCCACGGGCTGGACCGCGCGAGGGCAGGACAGTGCCCACGGCGGTGAGGTGTGGTCTCAGGTGCCGCGGGAGCTGAAGAGCAGACCGGCGGTGGTGCGCCAGCCGGTGCCCGATTCGGGGATCTTCCAGTGGCGGGTGCGCGGCCTGACCGTGAGCAGCGACGGGGCCGCATGGCGGCGCGGCTGGGGCCGGAGCACATAGGAGTGGTCGCGGATCGCGGTGACGGCCGCCTGCTCGCGCGTGGCGAGGTGGGAGGTGCCGTCGTCGTGACCGAAGAACTCGTGGACTTCGTCGTCGTAGCCGGTCCACTGGCCCGGCAGACGGAACCGCTGCACGTCAGAGGAGTACTTCAGGCGGCCTTCCGCCCGCAGCCCGGGGAGAGCGACGAGGAGGACGACGACGAGGGCGAGGGCGAAGGAGATGGCGAGGCCGACGATGACGACGAGAACTGCATTCATGCCGGGCAGTCACCCCGTGGTTCAGCCGACTCGGCCATGGACGTCCCGCTCCTCATGTTCTCCGACAGTGCTCCTTCGTCCGACAAGTCTATAGTCCCTGCACAGGGCATGAGCGATCCGGGGTCGTGTGGCTGCTGGAGAATTCCCTGGGACTCCCCTGAGCATCTCCGGCTCGGAGCCTCCGACGAGACGTCAGTGACCTGCTGGCGCGGACTGCTCGGAATGGGAGGGGATCCGCTGGGAGATCACCTTGGAGACCCCGTCGCCGTGCATCGTCACCCCGTAGAGGGCGTCGGCGATCTCCATCGTCCGCTTCTGGTGGGTGATGACGATGAGCTGACTCGAGTCCTGCAGCTCCCGGAACACCGTGAGCAGGCGGGAGAGGTTGAGGTCGTCGAGGGCGGCCTCGACCTCGTCCATGACGTAGAACGGGCTCGGCCGGGCCTTGAAGATCGCGACGAGCATCGCCACGGCCACGAGCGAGCGCTCCCCTCCGGAGAGCAGCGACAGCCGCTTGACCTTCTTCCCCGCGGGCCTCGCGTGGACGTCGACGCCGGTGGTGAGCATGTCGTCGGGGTCGGTGAGGCTCAATCGTCCCTCACCGCCGGGGAAGAGACGGGAGAAGATGTCCTCGAACTCGCGCGCGGTGTCGGCGTAGGCCTCGGCGAAGACGCGTTCGACGTGACGGTCGACCTCCTCGACGAGCTGCATGAGGTCCTTGCGGGAGGATTCGATGTCGGCGATCTGCTTCTCGAGGAACTGGTGGCGCTCCTTGAGCGCTTCGTACTCCTCGAGCGCGAGCGGGTTGACGGTGCCGATCCGGTTGAGCTGCTTCGTCGCCTCCTTGTGCCGCTTCTCGACCTCGGCGCGGACGTAGGGCCGCTCCTCCTCGCCGTCTTCGAACCCGGGAACGGGGGTGTCGGGGCCGTAGGCCTCGATAAGGCGCTCGATCGAGAGCCCCGTCTCCTGTTCGGCGCGGTGCTCGATCTCCTCGAGCTTGAGCCTGTACCTCTCCTTCGCGAGTTCGGCTTCGGCGGCGGCGTCCTTGAGCCTGCCGAGTTCCTTCCGCGTCGTGCTCAGCTCCTCGCCGAGGCGGCCCTTCTCCTCCCGCAGGCCCGCGCGCTCGGTGACGAGGACCTCGATGGACTCCCCGAGCTCGGCCACCGTGGCGGTCGCCAGCGCCGCCGCCTCCTCGGCGACCTCGGCGATCGCCTGCGCCGAGGCGGCCGCGGTGGTCTTGCGGGCGATCGTCCGCTGGGCCTGCTCGCGGGCCGCCTCCTCGGCGGTGGCCTGGCGCAGCAGGGAGTCGACGCGGTCGCGGAGGAACCTCGCTCGGTCGGTCGCGGACTTATGGGCGATGCGAGTCTCGATGACGTCCTCGGAGGTCTGGGAGACCTGCCGGCTGAGGTCGTCGCGGCGGGTGGTGTCGACGACCTCGTCGACGTCCTCGACTCCGGCCAGTGCCGCCTCGGCGGCGTCGGCCTCCTGCCGGGAGGCGGCGAGTCGGCGGTGGAGTTCTGCGTCGTTGTCGGCGGCCCGGGCCAGCCGGGTCTCGTCGGCGCTGATCTCCCCGGCGATGCGGGAGACCTCCTCGGCGGCGGCCATGATCTGCGCGTCGGAGGAGTGGAGGGCCTCGAGTGCTGCGGCGGTGACGGGCTTCGCCTCGGCGAGCTCGGCCTCGGTGGCGGTGATCTCCGCGTCGAGTCCGGCCACGCTCGCTTCGAGGCCGGCGATCGTCTCCTCGGTCTCGGCGAGCGCCGTCTGGGAGGCGAGCCTCGTGCCCGAGGCGGTGCGGGTCCGGCTCACCCGGGTCGAGGTGATGACCTCGCCGTGGAGGGTGACTGCGGTGAGCTGCGGGTGCGCGTCGACGACGGCGAGCGCGGCGGCCGCATCCGGGTTGCAGACGACGGAGGAGAGGGCGGACTTGACGAGCCCCTCGAGGTCGGGATCGTCGGCACCGACGACGTCGGCGAGGCGCGTCGCCTCCGGTGCGTGGTCTCCGCCCTTGCCGGATCCCCCCGCCGAGGCGGTCGCCTCAGCGAGCCCCGGCGCACCGTCGGGTTCGGGGCGGGGTCCGCTCGGGATCGTCAGGGAGACGTTCGTGTCCTCGCCGAGGTGGTCGAGCACCGTGAGCGCGGCCTGCGGGGAGTCGACGATGACGCCGCTGACCGTCGACGACAGGGCGGCGGCCACGGCCATCTCATAGCCGGTGGTCACGGTCAGCCGCTCGGTCACGGCGGTCCGCACGCCGGGCAGTCCGGAGGAGACGATGTCGTCGAGGTCGGCCTCGAGCGCGGTGCCCAGGGCCAGCGCCTCCGCTCGGGCCCGGGCGGAGGCGAGCTCCGAGCTCGCGTCGGCGCGCCTGGCCTTCTGCTCGGCGAGCGCGTCTTCGAGCGCGGTCTGGGCGGCCTTCGCCGTCTCGTAGGTCTCATCGAGGGTGCTCTCGCCCTCTTCGACGTTCTCGACCGCGTCTTCGGCCACGGTGAGTGCTTCACGGCGGTCGGCAATGCGGGCTTCGATCGTCGTGATCTCGGTGCGCCCGGCCTCGATCCGGGATTCGAGGTCGGTGATGCGGGCCTGTGCCTGCTCCTGGCGGGAGTGGAGGGTCGAGCGGTTCTTCACCGCCTCGGTGATGGCGATCTGCGCGGACTTCACCTCGGCCTCGGCCTCCCGCAGGGCCGCGGTGAGCTCCTCCTTGCGGGTGTTCGCGGCCTCGAGGGCGGTCGTCGATGCGGTGACGGCCTCCTCGGCGGCGCCGAGTTCGTCGCTGATGCCGTCGGCCTGGCTGCGCAGCTCGGCGGGTGAGCGTCCCTCCCGGCGGCCGAGGCTCGTGACCTCGGAGAGGAGGTGGGCGCGCTTGTCTCCGGCGCGGCTGGCCAGGCCGCTGGCGCGCACGGCCTGGGTCTGGGTGCGGGACTCCGCGGTGCGCATCGCTTCGAGGTCGCCCTCGACGGTGGTCAGGCGGGTCTCGATCTCGTTCAGCCGGGATTCCGTCTGCGTGCGGCGGGCTTCGAGGTCGGCGATCCGCTCGGTGTGGTCGCCACCCCCGTCGGAGGCGGCGAAGAGGGAGGCCTGGAGGCGCACGGCATCGTCGGCCAGCAGCCGGGCGGTGGCATCGCGAAGGGTGGCCTGGACGGTGGCGGCCCGGGCGGCGGCCTGGGCTTGGCGTCCGAGCGGTCCGAGCTGCCGGTTGAGTTCGGTGCGCAGATCGCCGAGGCGGTCGAGGTTCGTCTGCAGGCCGGTGAGCTTGCGGACGGCCTTGTCCTTGCGGCGGCGGTGCTTGAGGACGCCGGCGGCCTCCTCGATGAAGCTGCGGCGCTCGATGGGGTCGGCATGGAGGATCGCGTCGAGGCGGCCCTGGCCGACGATGACGTGCATCTCCTTGCCGAGGCCGGAGTCGTTGAGGAGCTCCTGGATGTCGAGGAGGCGGGCGGGTGCCCCGTTGACGGCGTATTCACTGCCACCGGTGCGGAAGAGGGTGCGGGAGATCGTCACCTCGGTGTAGTCGACGGGGATGGCTCCGTCGGAGTTGTCGATGGTCAGGGTCACCTCGGCGCGGCCGAGGGCCTGGCGCTTCGAGGTGCCGGCGAAGATGACGTCGTCCATCTTCCCGCCGCGCAGGTTCTTCGCGCCTTGTTCGCCCATCACCCAGGACAGCGCGTCGACGACGTTGGACTTGCCTGATCCGTTGGGACCGACGACGCAGGTGATGCCCGGCTCGAACTTCAGGGTCGTGGCCGAGGCGAAGGATTTGAATCCGCGCAGGGTCAGGCTTTTGAGATGCATCGTGCCCTTAAGCATAGCGGGATTGCGGGCATCGCGCCGCTCACCCTGTTGCCCACGTCACACATTTTGGTAGTCTGCCTCTCACGTCGCCTATCCGGTGCCGCCTGCATAAGCTCCACCGCCGTCGAGACCAAGGAAGGATCGCCGCACAGAGGCGCAGTCGCGGCAACCGAAACCATGAGCGATTCCCCCGACGAGTCCACGACCACCTCGGCGACGAACGGCTTCGACAGGACCCGCGAACTCATCACCCACCTGCAGAACCCGCCGACGAAGAAGCGCTATCTGCGCCGGATCGGACTCGACAAGACCGTCTTCTTCACCGCCGGCTTCATCGCCGTCGCCTTCGTCGTCTGGGGGTTCATCTCGCCTGAGAGCCTCGGCGTCGTCGCCGGTGCCGCGCTGACCGGGGTGATGGACAACTTCGGGTGGCTCTTCGTCATCGCCGCCACCGTGTTCACGATCTTCGTCATCGTCGTCGCCGTCAGCCGCTTCGGCCGGATACCGCTCGGCAAAGACGGCGAGACCCCGGAGTTCCGGACCTCCTCGTGGATCGCGATGATGTTCGCGACCGGCATGGGCATCGGCCTCGTCTTCTCCGGTGTGGGCGAGCCCCTCTTCTTCTACATGTCTCCCCCACCGGCGACCGTCGACGGATCGACCGCCGAGGCGATGGGCACAGCCATGGGCACGACGCTCTTCCACTGGACCCTCTACCCGTGGGCGATGTACGCGATCGTCGGCCTCGGCGTCGCCTACGGGTCGTTCCGGCTCGGACGCTCGCAGCTCTTCTCCTCGATGTTCACCCCGCTCTTCGGTGAGCACGTCGTCAACGGCATCGGCGGGAAGATCATCAACATCCTCGCGATCCTCGCCACCCTCTTCGGCTCCGCGTGCTCGCTCGGGCTCGGCGCGATCCAGATCGGCGGCGGCATCGAGACGGCCGGCATCCTCCCCGACGTCTCCTCCCCGATCCTCGTCATCATCATCGCGATCCTCACCGCGGCGTTCGTCGCCTCGGCGGTCTCCGGGGTGGAGAAGGGCATCCAGTGGCTGTCGAACATCAATATGGTCCTCGCCGTCATCGTCGCCCTCATCGTCTTCATCGGCGGGCCGACCCTGTTCATCCTCAACGTCGTCCCCTCCGCCGTCGGGTCGTTCATCGAGGATCTGCCGCAGATGGCCTCGCGGACGGCAGCGAACGGAGTCGGCGTCAACGAATGGCTCTCGTCGTGGACGGTCTTCTACTGGGCATGGTGGATCTCGTGGTCGCCCTTCGTCGGCCTCTTCATCGCCCGCATCTCCCGCGGTAGGACCGTGCGCCAGTTCGTCACCGGCGTCCTCATCGTCCCCTCGGTCGTCTCGACGATCTGGTTCGCGATCTTCGGCGGCGGTGCCATCGGCATCCAGGAGCGCGCGGAACGCGGTGAGGGCACGGTCAGGGCGCTCGCGAGCATCGTCGACGGTGAACCGGACATCAAGATGGACACGATCCTCTTCGACCTCCTCGGCGCGCTTCCCCTGCCCAATCTCATCGCGATCATCCTCATGATCGTCACCGTCATCCTCATCGCGATCTTCTTCGTCACCGGTGCCGACTCCGCGTCGATCGTCATGGGCACGCTCTCGGCCAACGGTGCGCTCGAGCCGGGCCGGCGGCTCGTCATCTTCTGGGGTGTCGCGACGGGTGCGGTGGCCGCCGTCATGCTCCTGGCCGGGGGCAGTGACCCCGCCGAGGCGCTCAACGGGCTGAAGAACATTACGATCGTCTCCGCGCTGCCGTTCGTCATCGTCATGCTCCTCCTCTGCGTCGCGCTGTGGAAGGACCTCTGTCAGGATCCGCTGGTCATCCAACGGGAGCTCGCGACCCACCTGCTCGACCAGTCCGTGGCCACCGGCGTCAACGAGTACGACGGTCAGGCCTTCGGTCTGGCGACCTCGGAGCTCAGTCACGTCCCGACCGACGGGGACGGGTCGGACGGCTCAGACGGTTCGGACCGTGTGGGGGCCGGCCGGGGTCGGGAAGGGCGGGGACGCTTCCCCGCCGATCGGGCACGAGCCCGATGATCCCGACGCCGAGGCGGACGGTCGTCGATCGTGAACCTCCCCCTGCCGTGAGGTGAGCGCACGTCAGCTCACCGGTACCGCGGCACCTTCTGGCAGGTGGGGCAGAAGTGGGTGCCGCGTCCGCCGACGGTGAGCTTGACGATCTCGCCGCCGCAGCGCACGCACTCCTGGCCGCCGCGACCGTAGACGAGCAGCGCCCGATCGAAGTATCCCAACTTCCCACGATAGATACATTGAAAAACTGGGAGTCTCTAATGGGGCGTTTTCGCTGGTCAGAGGCTACTTCACTACGAAGTGACGTACGGACGACGTGCGTTGCCTACACACCAGAGTACGGCCTCAAGACTTCAACATGCCAACGGCGCGGTCGAATGTATAACCGGGCATCCGCGACCGTGCGCACAGGACTCCTCCGCCATCGAGGATGGGCACTGCGTCACCTATGACGCACTCCCGGTCACCCTTGCTTCTTCTTTTGGCGTCCTGTTCGAGCTAGTGGTCCGTGAAGACCTTGGCGATGGACGTCGTCCGCTCCCGCGTCAGAGGCGGCGCGGTCCGGACATTGGCCCACTCCCCTCGCTCCACTGAGTTCAAGGGAAAGGTCCGATCTGTGCGTGGGCTGCGCCATGCGGCCACCTGGTGCAGGAACGCGGTGCGTCATCCGGATTTGAGGGCGTAGGCGCATCCAATGCACGCCGCCATGCGGCCGCTCCAACCCTGGCGGGTGCGTGGTGCGGCGACATCCAAGGTGAACATCGAGTGAACCCTCATGTGCCAGCTTGACCCATTGATTCGACATCCTTCAATATAGAAACATGTCGAATCAAGATACTGAGTTGGTCATCGTCGGATCGGGCCCTGCCGGATACACTGCCGCGGTCTACGCGGCGCGAGCAGGCCTCGGCCCAGTGTTGATCGCCGGTTCGGTCACGGCCGGCGGCGCGCTGATGACGACGACCGAGGTGGAGAACTTCCCCGGCTTCGTGGACGGCGTCCAGGGACCGGAGCTGATGGAGGCGATGCGTGCGCAGGCCGAGCGCTTCGGTGCCGAGATCGTCTATGACGTTGCGATCCGCCTCAGCCTCGACGACGGCGTGAAGATGGTCGAGACCGGGAATGGCGTGACGTATCGAGCCCGCGCGGTGATCCTGACGATGGGCTCGGCCTACCGGAAGCTCGGCCTCCCCGAGGAGGATCGTTTGTCCGGGCACGGCGTTTCCTGGTGCGCCACCTGCGACGGCTTCTTCTTCCGAGATCAGCAGATCGCTGTGGTCGGTGGCGGAGACTCCGCGATGGAGGAGGCCTTGTTCCTCACCCGGTTCGCTTCGAAGGTGACCGTGGTCCACCGGCGTGACGAGTTCCGGGCGTCGAAGATCATGGCCCAGCGCCTCATGGAGCACCCGAAGGTCGAGGTGGCATGGAACAGCGAGGTCGCCGAGATCCTCGGCGACGAGCGAGTGACCGGGTTGCGGCTGCGCGACACCACCAGCGGGGCCGAGCGCGCTCTCGACGTCACCGGGGTATTCGTCGCGATCGGGCACGATCCGCGCTCCGAACTCGTGGCCGGTCAGGTCGGCATCGATTCCGACGGCTATGTACAGGTGGCCCACCCGTCGACGCGGACTAGCCTGCCGGGCGTCTTCGCGGCCGGCGATCTGGTGGATCACACGTACCGGCAGGCGATCACCGCCGCCGGCACCGGCTGCGCCGCCGCGCAGGACGCCCAGCACTACCTGTCGAATCTTGCTCCTGCTACCCACGCGGAGCCCGTCCTGGAGGTCTCCGCATGAGCACCATTGCCCACGTCACCGACTCCACTTTCCAAGCCGAGGTGACTGAGTCGGAACTACCTGTCATCGTCGACATCTGGGCCACCTGGTGCGGGCCGTGCAAGGCGATCGCTCCGATTCTGGACCAGCTCGCCGAGGAGTACGACGGTCGTGCCCGAATCGTCAAGGTGGACGCCGACCAGAACCCGGAGACCGTGACAGCAGCCGGGGTGACATCCATCCCGACCCTCGCCTTCTACAAGGGCGGAGAACGGGTCGATGTGCTGATCGGCGCGCATCCGAAGCCTGCCATCGCCGCGAAGCTCGAGGAGCTGCTCGCATGACCGCCGCATCCACTGCTACTGCCCGCATCGCGCCGAAACGGCTCTCCACGCTCGACAAGTGGCTGCCGCTGTGGATCGGCCTCGCCATGGTCGCGGGACTCCTTCTAGGCCGATTCCTCCCTGCACTGTCAGACCTGCTGAGCCATCTGGAGGTCGGCGGGATCTCGGTCCCGATCGGGCTCGGGCTGCTGGTGATGATGTACCCGGTGCTCGCGAAGGTCCGCTACGACAAGGTCGCCGCCGTCACCGGCGACAAGAAGCTGCTGGCCTCCTCGCTTGTGCTGAACTGGCTGGTCGGCCCCGCCGTGATGTTCGCCCTCGCGTGGATCTTCCTGCCAGACCTGCCCGAGTACCGCACCGGCCTCATCGTCGTGGGCCTCGCGCGCTGCATCGCCATGGTCGTGATCTGGAACGACCTCGCCTGCGGCGACCGCGAGGCGACCGCGGTGCTCGTGGCGATCAACTCGGTGTTCCAGGTCGTGATGTTCTCCGTGCTCGGCTGGTTCTACCTGACGGTGCTGCCCGGCTGGCTGGGCCTGGATGCTCAGGGGCTGGAGGTCTCGGTCTGGCAGATCACGCTGAACGTGCTGGTGTTCCTCGGCGTGCCGCTCGTCGCGGGCTTCGCCTCGCGATGGATCGGCGAGAAGCGGCGCGGACGGGATTGGTACGAGGAGAAGTTCATCCCGAAGGTCGGTCCCTGGGCCCTCTACGGCCTGCTTTTCACCATCGTGCTGCTGTTCGCCCTGCAGGGAGACGCGGTGCTGGGCAAGCCGCTGGACGTCGCACGGATCGCGCTGCCGCTGCTGGTGTACTTCGGCCTGATGTGGTTCGCCGGGCTCCTGCTCGGCAAGGGCATCGGCCTCGGCTACGCGCGGTCGACGACCCTGGCCTTCACCGCGGCGGGCAACAACTTCGAGCTCGCGATCGCCGTCGCGATCGGCACCTTCGGGGCGGCGTCCGGCCAGGCGCTGGCAGGCGTCGTCGGGCCCCTCATCGAGGTCCCTGTCCTGGTGGGGCTCGTCTACGTCTCGCTCTGGGCCGCCCGCGCATGGTTCCGCACAGACCCGTACGCCGCTGAAACCATCACTGAATCGAGGACATGATGAGCGAGGACATCCTGCTGCCCGAGCCGTGCGCGCCGACAGCGTCGCACGCGATCAGCACTGAGGTCGCGGCCACGGTCGCGAGCGCGTTGAAGGCGCTGGGCGACCCCTTCCGGCTGCGGATGCTCTCGGCGATCGCGGCAGACCCGCGCGGAGAGTCCTGCGTGTGCGACCTCGCCGAGCTCGCCGAGGTCTCCCAGCCCACGGTCTCCCACCACCTGAAGGTCCTCAAGAACGTGGGCCTGTTGGACGCCGAACGCCGCGGCACCTGGGTCTGGTACCGCATCAACCCGGCACGCCGTTCGGCGGTGACCGCACTGCTGGACGCCTTCGCGCCGGCGGCCATCGCCGAGGCAGCGCCCGAGGCACTGCCTGACGAGGACCCTGCGGACACGGACGCGCAGATCGCCCATCTCGCCGCGGACCTCGCGGCCGCGACCCCGGCCCTGCCGCCCGAGACCGTAACTGGCATCGTGCGGGAGTCCTACGCCGCACTGGCCCGCAGCGCGAAGATCACCCGCTACATCGTGCCGCTGACCGAACGGTTCGCGAGGCAGCGCCTGGCCGACCTCACCCGCGACCGCGAGAGCGCCGCACCCCAGTTGCTGTTCGTCTGCGTCGCGAACGCCGGCCGCTCCCAGCTCGCCGCCGCCCTGGTCAGCCGGCTCTCCGGCGGACGGGTGATCGCCCGCTCGGCCGGATCTACCCCGGCCGCGGACGTGCACCCGCACGTCAGGTCCCTGCTCGCGGAGATAGAGGGAGACGACGCATCTCAGCGCTTCCCGAAGCCGCTCACCGACGACGCCGTGCGCGCCGCCGACGTGGTCGTGACCATGGGATGCGGCGATGTGTGCCCGGTCATCCCCGGAGTCCGCTACGAGGACTGGGCCGTGGGAGACCCGGCCCTCGCCTCGCCCGAGGGCATCGCGGCCATCCGCGACGACATCGAATCCCGTGTCCGCAAGCTGCTCGACACGCTCCTCACCGACTGAAACCGAAGGAACCTCATGACCGACCAGAAGCCCTCCGTCCTGTTCGTCTGCGTCCACAACGCCGGACGCTCCCAGATGGCCGCCGGCTACCTCCGCGACCTCGCCGGCCACCGCATCGAGGTCCGCTCCGCAGGATCGATGCCCGCCGACCAGATCAACCCGATCGCGGTCGAGGCCATGCGCGAAGAGGGCATCGACATCACCGCCGAGCAGCCCAAGGTCCTCACGACCGAGGCCGTGCAGGACTCCGACGTCGTGATCACCATGGGCTGCGGCGACGCCTGCCCGTTCTTCCCCGGCAAGCGCTACGAGGACTGGAAGCTCGAGGACCCGGCAGGGCAGGGCATCGAGGCGGTCCGGCCCATCCGCGACGAGATCCGCTCGCGCATCGAAGCGCTCATCGAGGAACTGCTCCCCCCGGCCGCCCCGCAGCAGCAGGACGAGCGCCAGCCTTCGGTGCTGTTCGTCTGCAAGAAGAACGGCGGGAAGTCCCAGATGGCCGCCGCGCTCATGCGCAAGCTCGCCGGCGACGCCGTCCAAGTCCACTCCGCGGGCACGGCCCCGGGGTCCGAGCTCAACGCCATGTCCGCCGCGTCCGTCTCCGAGGTCGGGGCGAGCATGGACGGCGAGCACCCGAAGCCGATCGACCCGGGCCTCCTGCTTTCCGTGGACCGCGTCGTCGTCGTCGGCGAGGAAGCCGTGGTCGAGCCCGTGCCGGGAATGGCCGGGGTCCTCGAGACCTGGGTGATCGACGAGCCGTCGACGCGGGGCATCGAGGGCGAGGATCGGATGCGCCTGATCCGTGATGAGATCTTCGGGAAGGTCCGCGAGCTCGCCACGGAGCTCGCATCTGAAGACTGAGCGAACCTCTGCAAGAACGAAAGGCGTTCGCTCGCGCTGCTGGGGATCGAACTTTCTCGCACCGGAGCAGAAGCCCCCGCCGTCTCGTGACACTTCAGCTGTTCGTTGAATCATCGAGACAGGCGACTCCGAGTCCTTGACTCACTATCTGTAGTCGATATCGATGCACGTTGCTGACATGGAGTCCAACGACGACGCTTCGACGGAGTTCGAGCACCACGACCTATTGTCCGGGCTCGTGCGCATGCACGTCCTGCACCACGCAGCGCAGGAGGAGATCTACGGGGCGTGGATGATCGAGGAGCTCGCAGGCCATGGCTACCGGCTTTCGCCCGGGACGCTATACCCGATGCTGCGCCGGATGGTCGCCGACGGATATCTGACCATGCGCTCCGAGCGCGACGGACGCACGGTGCGCAAGTACTACTCCGTCACCGACAAGGGACGCGAAGGGCTCGCCCAAGCGCGGGAGCGCGTCCAGATCTTCACCCGAGAGGAACCCGAACATGACTGATGCCGTGTCCGCACCGACGAGAGCCGTGGGAGGCTCCGCCTGGGAGGTGTTCCGCGTCTTCCTCAGGCTCGGCGTCACCTCCTTCGGCGGACCGATCGCGCACCTGGGCTACTTCCGCACCGAGGCCGTCGAGCGCCGGAAGTGGCTGGACGACAGGGAGTACGCCGACCTCGTCGCGCTCTGCCAGTTCCTGCCGGGCCCCGCGTCGAGCCAGGTCGGGTTCGCGATCGGCATGCACCGCGCCGGGGCCCTCGGCGCGCTGGCGGCGTTCCTCGCCTTTACGTTGCCATCGGCGGCGCTGATGGTCGCGTTCGCCTACGGGGCGTCGCTGTTCACCGGCCCCGTCGCCGAGGGACTGCTCATCGGGCTGAAGATAGTCGCGGTCGCCATCGTCGCCCAGGCGGTCCTGGGGATGGCGAAGAGCCTGGCTCCCGACAGGCAGCGCGCGTCGATCGCAGCCGTCGCCGCGGCCGCGGCCCTGCTGCTGGCCGGATCGTCAGGGCAGGTCATCGCGATCGCGCTCGGCGCGGTCGCCGGGTACTTCTTCTGCCGTGCTGCGAGCATGGCGACCGGCGGGGCGCTGCACTTCCCCGTCCGGCGCGGCGTCGGCGCAGCGAGCCTGGTCCTGTTCGGGATCCTGCTGCTCGGCCTGCCAGTGGCAGTGATCGCGACGGGCTCAGGAGGTCTAGCGCTCTTCGACGCCTTTTACCGCGCGGGCTCCCTGGTCTTCGGCGGCGGGCATGTCGTCCTGCCGCTGCTCCAGTCCGGAGTCGTCGAGACCGGGTGGGTGGGCGACCAGCAGTTCCTGGCCGGCTACGGTGCTGCGCAGGCGGTGCCCGGGCCGCTGTTCACCTTCGCCGCGTTCCTGGGCACGGCATCGACCACTGGGCCCGGCGGAGTCCTCGGAGCGGCGATCGCCCTTGTCGCCGTCTTCCTGCCCGGATTCCTGCTCCTGGTCGGCGTGCTGCCGTTCTGGAACTCGCTGCGCCAGCGCCCCTGGGCCCAGGCCGTGATGCGCGGAGCCAACGCCGCGGTCGTCGGTATCCTCGCCGCAGCCCTGTACTCCCCGGTGTTCTCCACCGCGATCACCGGCCCCGGCCCGTTCGCTCTCGCGCTGGTCTGCTTCGTGCTCCTGATCGCGTGGAAGCTGCCGCCGTGGGTCGTCGTGATCGTCGGCGCTGCTGGAGGAGTGCTGCTCTCGCTCGTGCCCTGAACGGACAGCTTGTGTCGTCCGCGGGAGCCCTGAGCACTTTCTCCACATCTGTCTGCTCAACGTCCGTGACCTGGCCTCCTCAGGCAAACTCCTCATCACGCTAGGGTCGTTGTCGATTTTCGCTGGCAGATCGGACACGAGTGGCTCGAGCGGTTCATGAATTGTTCCCGCACGATCGGCGTCCCGCAGCGCGTGCAAGGCTGGCCGGTACGACCGTAGGCATTCAGGCTGCGGGCAAAATAACCGCTGCTGCCGGCCACGTCGACATAGAGGGAATCGAACGAGGTTCCGCCTTGGTTTAGCGCGGCGGCCATGACGTCGCGCGCAGCATCGATCAGCGTTGAGATCCTTGGCTTGCTCAAGGACGATGCCGCCGTCTCCCCGTGCACCTTGGCAGCCCAGAGTGCTTCGTCGGCGTAGATGTTCCCGATGCCGGACACTACCGTCTGGTCCAGCAGCACGCGCTTGATGCCGGTTTTTTTGGCCTTGATCAACGCAACTGCTGCCGGCTGGTCGAACAGCGGATCGAACGGATCCCGCGCGATGTGGGCGATCGGCGAGGGTAGCACCGCTCCGCCTTCGTCGTACATCAGATGCCCGAACGTGCGCTGGTCATCGAACCGCAGATCGTGGCCGCCGTCGGTGAAGGTGATCCGCGCCCGCTCGTGCGCAGCGACGGCAGCATCAGGCGACGTGATGAGCATCTGCCCGCTCATCCCCAGGTGAGCCAGTAGTGCGTCCTCGCCGTCCAGGATCAGCCACAGGTACTTACCGCGGCGGGCAGTCCCCGTGATCGTCGCCCCGACCATCCGTGCGGCCAAATCCTCCGTACCGCGCACATGACGGCGGGCCGCACGCGGATGCAGAATAGTGGCCGAGGCGATCGTCCGGCCACGGACATGATCGTCGAGTCCACGGCGCACGACCTCGACCTCAGGAAGTTCAGGCACGGGTAGCACCTCGCAGTGTCCGGGACCCAGGGCTACGGCGGTGCGCTACTGAACAGGTCGGGCTATCGAGGCGCTTGGTCAGAGCCTGTCGTGCCAAGTCAGACCGGGGTATGATTCGTTGACGCCGGCCCGCTGACCGGCACTGCCAATCGCGACATTGGAGTGAACGGCCTCCTTCGACCCGCTTTAATGCAATGTTTAAGTAGCCCTACTTCCCACGATAGATACATTGAAAAACTGGGAGAGTAAGACGATGGCGTTTTCGCTGGTCAGAGGCTACTTCACCGCTAAGTGACGTGCGTATGATGTGTGCTGCCTCCACACCAGAGTACGGCCTCACGACGTCAACCTACCAACTGCCCGATCGAAGGAAGGATCGGGCATCCGCGACCCGTGCGCACAGGACGCCTTCGCCATCGAAGCAGTCCCGGCCTCCACTTCTCCTTCTCTTGGCCTTCTGTTCGATCAGGTGGTAGTGGGGACCTGAGCGACGCCCGCCGGCCGCCCTGACGAGAGCCGAGGCCCGCCTTCGGCACTTCTCTGATTGAGGGATCCCGGCACCCCCGTTGCACGAGGCTTCTACGACACGGACTTCGCCGGTCCTATCTCAGGATCGTGAGCCACGCGGATGATCCACGGGATCAGTCGCACGAAAACCACCATGACGACCAGCTCGACCAGGGTCTGCGTGACGACCACGAGGGGCGCGAGGTCGAACGCCGCGGGCAGCGCGAGCACCAGCGGCAGCACGACGAGTGAGTTCCGGGTCGCGCCGCTGAACACGATCGCCCGTCTGCCCGGCACGTCGAGGCCCGCGACTCTGCCCGCCAGCATCCCGACCGGCACCATCACGGCGGCGAAGAGGACGTAGACCGGCACCGCGAGGAGCAGAGAGCCGAGCCGCGCGCTCACGCCAGCGATCTGCGAGGCGACGACGACCGCGAGCGTGGCGACCATGAGCGGCACCATCGCGCCCATGACCGCCTGTTCGACCCTGCGCGCGGCGCGCGATCTGGCCGCGGACAGCTGGGTCAGCGCCGCGCCCACGAGGGGCAGGGCGATGATGAGCACGAAGGCCTCGACGAACGGCGCGAACTCCACGGACCCCACGAACTCCGCTCCGACGAACAGCCATAGGTACAGCGGCAGCAGGAGCATTTGGGTGAGCATCAGCAGCGGGGCGGCTGCCAAGAGCTTCTCCTCGTCGCCGCCGGCAAGCCCGGCGAAGACGATCACATAGTCGATGCACGGGGTCAGCAGCACGAACAGCACGCCGACGAGGAGCACCTGGTCGTGGGCCACGATCCCCGACAGCAGCCAGACGACGGCGGGCACCAGCACGAAGTTCACGACGAGGATCGCGGCGAGGAAGCGCCAGTCGCGGAAGGCGTGCCCGATTCTGCCGAACGGGATGCCGAGGAACGTGGCGTAGAGCAGCAGCGCGAGCACTGGGTGGATCGCCAGCTCGGCCGGGTAGGCGACCACGGGCCAGGCCAGCCCGACGACGGCCCCGATCGCCAGCCCCGCGACATAGAGCGCGACCTGGTGCCGCTCCATCCATTCCACGCTCATCTGCATCTGTTCTCCCTCATCACGTGCAAGGGCGGGCAATCCCGCCTACAGAAAAACGTTAGACCTTGAACCCGGGTTGAAGGTCAAGCTAGCGAAGCATAGGCTCGAAGCATGAAGATCTCCGAGGTCGCCGAGCGCAGCGGAGTGCCGGCGAGCACGCTGCGCTACTACGAGCGCCTCGGCTTCCTCGCGGCGCGCCGGAGCCCGAACGGATACCGGGACTTCGACGAGGGCCACCTCGAGCGGCTCGACTTCATCGCTTCAGCCAAGCGGCTCGGACTCGAACTGCCCGAGATCCGCCGCCTCTTGGAGCTCGCCGACACGGGCACCTGCACCGGCGTCAAGGTCGCGCTGCAGCCGCTGCTGGCCGAGCAGATCGCCGCCGTCGAACGGCAGATCAGCATCCTGACCGTACTCCAGGAACAACTGAGCGCGGCGCAGGCCCACGTCGACGACTGCCCGGACAGCGACGAGCAGTGCCGGTCCGAGTGCGCGTTCCGGGCCTTCGCACGGACCGCGCCGGTGCCCCATCAGTAATAGCCAATAGGTCAGCCATTGCTGTATAGTTCAGTGCATGCTGACTATTGCTTCTCGCCTCGACGTCATGAACCGGCTGGGCCGGGCCATGGCGGACCCGACGCGCTCCCGGATCCTGATGACCCTGTTGGACGGGCCGAGCTACCCGGCCGTGCTCTCGCGCGAGCTGGAGCTGACGCGCTCGAACGTGTCGAACCACCTGACCTGTCTTCGTGACTGCGGGATCGTGGTCGCCGAGCCCGAGGGGCGGCAGACGCGCTACGAGATCGCCGACCCGCACCTCGCGGCGGCGCTCACGGCGCTGGTGGACGTGACGCTGGCCGTGGACGAGCACGCGCCGTGCGTGGACGCCGAGTGCACGGTGCCGGGCTGCTGCGGGACTGGAGCGGGCGCGTGAGCGCGGCGTGCGGGTGCGACGAGCCGGAGACCCGGGTCGGCGAGGAGGCCGAGGAGGAGCGGGAGCGCCCGTGGTGGCGTGACCGCGGGATCATGGTCCCGGTGCTCTCCGGCGTCGCCTTCGGCACGGGCCTGGTCCTGGAATGGACGGGGGCGGAGATCCCGTCGCTGGTGGCGTTCTGGATCGGCCTGCTGCTGGGTGCGTCGACGTTCACCCCGGGCGCGGTCCGCAAGCTGTTCAAGGGCAAGCTGGGCATCGGGCTGCTGATGACGATCAGCGCGGTGGGCGCGGTCATCCTCGGCTACGTCGAGGAGGCCGCGGCGCTGGCGTTCTTGTACTCGATCGCCGAGGCGCTGGAGGACAAGGCGATGGACCGCGCCCGCGGCGGGCTGCGGGCGCTGCTCAAGCTGGTCCCGGAGACCGCGACCATCCGGCGGGATGGCGCGTCCGTGGAGGTCGCCGCGAAGGATCTGGCCGTTGGTCAGCTGATGCTCGTGCGTCCGGGTGAGCGGATCGCGACCGACGGGATCGTCCGCACGGGCCGGTCGAGCCTGGACACCTCGGCGATCACCGGGGAGTCGATCCCGGTGGAGGTCGAGCCCGGCGACGCGGTGTCGGCCGGGGCGATCAACACTGCCGGTGCCCTGGAGGTCGAGACGACCGCGGCGGGTACCGACAACTCGCTGACCACGATCGTGGAGCTGGTGGAGCAGGCGCAGGCCGAGAAGGGGGACCGTGCCCGCCTGGCCGACCGCATCGCCCGGCCGCTCGTGCCTGGCGTGCTGATCCTCGCCGCTCTCGTCGCGGTCATCGGCTCGCTGCTGGGCGACCCGGAGCTGTGGATCACCCGCGCCCTCGTGGTGCTCGTCGCCGCGTCGCCGTGCGCGCTGGCGATCTCCGTCCCGCTGACCGTCGTCGCCGCGATCGGCTCGGCGAGCAGATTCGGCGTGATCATCAAATCCGGTGCCGTGTTCGAGCGGTTCGGCGTGATCCGCCACGTCGCCGTCGACAAGACCGGCACCCTCACCCGCAACGAGCCCGCCGTTACCGCCGTCCTCACCGCCGACGGAGTGGACGAGGCGCGGGCATTGGCGTGGGCGGCGTCCCTGGAGCAGCACAGCACCCACCCGCTGGCCGCCGCGATCACCGCCGCCTCGCCCGGAGCCCCCGCCGCCCTGGACGTGACCGAGCAGGCCGGGCACGGCATCGAGGGCACCCTCGACGGGGCCCGGGTCACCGTCGGCAGCCCCCGCTGGCTGGACGCCGGGACGCTCAAGGACCAGGTCGCGGGCTTGGAGGAGCAGGGCATGACCGTCGTGATCGTGCACCGCGACGACGTCCCAGTCGCCGCGATCGGGGTCCGCGACGAGCTGCGCCCCGAGGTCCCCGAGGTGGTCCGCACCCTCGCCGCCCAGGGCGTCGGGGTGACGATGCTCACCGGCGACAACGCCCGCACCGCCCGGGCGCTGGCCGCGCAGGCCGGGATCGAGGACGTCCGCGCCGAGCTGCGTCCCGAGGACAAGGCCGCCGCGATCAGCGAGCTGGGCAGGCACGGCTCGGTCGCGATGATCGGCGACGGCATCAACGACGCCCCCGCCCTGGCCGCCGCGGACATCGGCATCGCGATGGGCGCGACCGGCTCCGACGCCGCGATCGAGTCCGCCGACGTCGCCTTCACCGGCCACGACCTGCGACTCCTCCCGCGCGCGTTCGACCACGCCCGCCGCGGCAGGCACATCATCAACCAGAACATCATCCTGTCCCTGCTGATCATCACCGCGCTGCTGCCGCTGGCGCTGTTCGGCGTGCTCGGCCTCGCAGCGGTGGTGCTGGTGCACGAGATCGCCGAGGTGATAGTGATCCTCAACGGGCTCCGCGCCGCCAGGACGAGGAAGACCGCCTCGTGAACGTGCCGGATGCCGTCGAGACGGCTGACGCCGGCGTCGCGGACGAGAAGGCCCCGCCTCCTCCCACCCGGCGGGCGGTCGGCGCAGCTCTCGCCGTCGGCGCGCTCGGCCTCGCTCTGGACCAGGGGACGAAGGCCCTCGCGGCCGCGCGGCTGACGCCGGGCGAACGGGTCCCGCTGCTCGGCGACTTGTTCGGCCTGTCCCTGGTCTACAACCCCGGGGCCGCGTTCTCGCTCGGCGCGGGATCGACGTGGATCTTCACGGCCGTCGGCGTCCTCGCTTCGGTGGCGGTGGTCGTGTTCGCCGCGCGGCTTCGGGGCTTGCGGTGGGGCCTTGCCCTGGGCATGGTCCTCGGCGGTGCGGTCGGCAACCTCGTCGACCGGCTCGGTAACCCGCCCGCGATCGGTCAAGGGCACGTCACGGACTTCCTCGCCTACGGGAGCCTCTTCGTCGGGAACATCGCGGACGTCTTCGTGGTCGCCGGTGTCGGCCTGGTCTGCCTGAACCTCGCCTCGCCGAGGCCGGGCGAAAATCATCGCGTACGAAATGCCCAGCCGTGATGAAACTGGAACAGCTGAACATCGCCACCCACAGGAGATGTTTCGTCACGAAAGTGCGACCTCGGTCTTCGGAGTCCGGTTCAGTTCTACTTCACCGAGTTCTTGCATCCGGCGGGGCGTATTCGATCGATGCTGGGGCCTACGTGCATTGATCAAGGCGCGTCGAAGCAACACTCATCGCGTGAAGCAGGGCCTCTATCGTTCCAGCTGGCAAACCGGGCAGAGGTGGCTCGATCGGTTCATGATCTTCTTCCGTACTATCTGCGTTCCGCAGCGCTCGCACGGGTGTCGAGCGATCCCATAGCCAGCCAGAAGGTGCACCCCGTAGCCTGCGTCACACAATAGGAGCAATGAATTACGGGAGGTGTGACGAAGGGGTCTGAACTGTTCACCGGCGGATTCACGCCGGCGGGCGTGGTGACGTACAGTGCCTATGTTACGAGAACGGAGCCTCAGGACTTCAGCCTGAGAGGAACGGGCGCAGTCGAGGAAAGAGCCGGCCACAAGCGATCTACGGTCCAGGAAACCTCTGCCATCGACGGATGGACATTACATCCCTGCTGCGAAGACCCAGCTTCGACACCTCATTTTCGTTTGCCATCACATTCGAGCAGGTGGTCAGCGAAGATCCGGGTGATGTCCTCGCCTGTTCGCGCGTCAGCCGCAGCGCAGCTTTGCCGATCTTCTGGACGTGCACGTCGTGCACGACCGAGCCGAGCGCCTAGTCCAAGACCGAGACTCGGATCATTGTCCTGATGAGCGGGCGTCCGTCGCGTCCACTCACCTTCTCGGTACGGGCCGGAAGTCTTCCCCGCCATATTCGCCGCCAGATGATCTTGGCGCTGTAGTTTTGGCGCTCGGCGGTAGTTACGACGTCGAGTCAATCGTCCTCAGATTCCGGCAGAGTCGTGCTCACTCCGTCGTCGCGCTCGGCCGGTCGTCGGCAGAGTGCGCTTGCTCGGCGTCGCAGCAGTCTCCATTGGCCTTCCAGATGGACATAGGACGGCGTCCGGCGAGGGTTCCGAGCAGCAGCGCGACGAACACGGCCGCGACGGACACTCCGGTCACGACGCCGACGTGCCCCTGGACCCAGTCAGACACCGAAGTTGCGACCGCGGCGACGGCATTGGTGCGGCCGAACGCTGAAGCGTCACCGGTGACGGCCGGGTACCAGTACCAGGCCAGGTAGGCCCCGGTGAGGATGAGCACGGCGGCGGTGACCCTGGGGCCATAGCGTGCCAGTGAGGCAATGCGTCGCGAGAGCGCCGTACCGGCAGCGGCAGCGGTGACGGCGACGAGCAGCAGGACGCTCGCGGATCCCGCGGCGTAGACGGCGAAGACGAGGAGCAGGCCGGCGAAGCTGGCTGTGGCCTGCGCCTGCGCGACGACGGCGAGGAACACTCCGAAGGTGCACGACAGCGACGCCGCGGCGTAGCCGACCCCGAAGACGACCATGCGTGCGGTGCTCGGCGGACGCGCCGTGACCCGGCTGGGGATGCCGGGCAGCCGGAGCGAGAACGAGCGACCGGCCAGCATCGCCGCGCCGAACAGGACGAGCACGACGCCGACGGCGAGCCCCAGTGCTGGAGCGGCCTGGATCAGGCTCCGCGCTCCGGCACTCACAGCGATACCCGCCAGCGCCAGCGTGCCTGCGAACCCGATTGTCACGGCGAGGCCTGCCCGCAGCGATCGCAGGAGGCGCACCGGGGCCGGGGAGGATGCGGCGTCGCCCAGCGCGTGGGTGATCCATGCCGGAAGCAGTGCAAGACCGCAGGGGTTGACCGGGGCGATCATTCCGGCAGCGAAGGCGAGGGCAAGGAGTCCACCCATGGCTCAGGCCCCGGCCTTTTCGAGCTCGCCGATGATCGTCTCAGCGTCGGGGTCGGTGGCGCGGAAAGTCACCCGGCCGTCGGAATCGACGATGATGAGCGTGGATAGCGCGGCGACGTCGAATCGCTGGGACAGGGTTGCGCCCTGGTCGATGGCGGCGGGGACGCGTTCAGCCTCGACGTATTTCATGAAGCCTTCGATAGTCTCCTTGGTTTCGCGCGGATCCATGTCGACGGCGAGGAATCCGGCACCGGTGCCGTTCGCTTCCGCGCTGGCGGCGGCCTCGCCGAGGGATCGGACCCCGCCGACGCATTCGCCGCAGCCGACAGAGAAGAAGAACACCGCGGTGGGCTTCCCCGCGGCGGGCAGGCTGACCTGCCTGCCGTCGATGCTGGTCACGGCCGCGGGCGAGCCGACATCGGCTGTGGGCGCGGCGTCGTCAGATTTGCCGCAGGCGGTCAGGACCAGCGGTCCTGCGACCATGAGGCCTGCGAACGAGAGCGCCGCGCGGCGGGTGAGGGGGGGTGGTCATAGGTTCTGGTCTTCCTTCGTGTCGGTGGCATGATCGGAATCAATGGTCGGGCAGCAGTCGTGGCCGGTGCGGTCGCTGCGGGTCCGGCGGTGGGCGGCGGCGAGTACGACGAGCACCACGAGCGCCATGCCGGTGCCTACCACACAGGGGTTGGCGAGGATCCCGCCGAGGCCGGCGAGCACGCCGCCGGCGATGAGCAGCGGCAGACCGCAGCACAGTGCCATGAGGAGCACGACCCCTGCCCCGAGCACCAGGCCGCCGCCGGGTCGGTCGTCGCGTCTGGTCGTCATCGGTGTTCTCGTTTCATTCGGGGCCCGGCTAGCAGCAGCGGTGGCAGCGGTCGGCAGTCTGGGCGTCGGCCCGGAGCCGGTCGAGCAGGTGGGAAGCGAGTTCGATGCCGATCCGATGGGCTTCGATCACCGGCACCGCTTGAGCCCCTGGGTGCTCAGCGAGCCATCCGGCGGCGTCGTCTGCAGATGTAAAGTAGTGCACCTGGTCGCAGAACGAGGAGCGGATCGAGGTGATCTGCTCCGGGTTCACCAGGGACACGACGGCGCTCGCGGGTTCGACGCGGGTGACGCCGGTGGCAGGGTCGACGTTGACGGCGACGACGATCCTCTCGCCGCTGGCCGGGGAGACAGACTCCACGCGGGCCGCCCGGTCGAGGAGGCCAGGGAAGACCAGGGTGTCCAAGGCGCACCAGGTGTAGAGCTCCTGATCGGCCACGGCGAATCGGTGCGGGGTCGGGCGCAGGGTGAGGCCCTGGCCGACGATGCGGCCCTGGTCGTCGTACTCAGTGTCGGGCACGGCGGCCAGTCCGTTGCAGGCCTGCTCAGGGGTGCGGCCGGCGGCGGTGGCGAGCTGCTCGATCGTGACGGGGTCGCCGTCGACGAGCAGCCGCAGCAGCGGGACCAGCAGGCCGGGGTCGAGGCCGGTCTCCTCGGGCCTGTTGAGCCGATCGGGCAGTTGCGTGCTGAGGTCGGACATTTCGGTTTCCTCCATTTCTGAGTTCGGGCAGGTGCTGCTTCCGGGTCGGGTCAGGCGCAGCAGGACAGCTTCGAGACGTCGGCGGTGAAGGCCTTGGCGGCGATCCGGATGCCCTCGGCCATGGTCAGGTACGGGGCCCAGGCGTCGGCGACCTCCGCGACGCTCTTGCCGAGCACGTGGACTCCGGCAGCGGCGAGCTCTCCGGCGTCCTTGGCAACGGCGGTGAGGCCGAGGATCTCTCCGGTGTCCGCGTCGGCGACCATCTTGATGAACCCGCGGGTGTCCCGGTTCACCAGCGCGCGGGGCACGTACTCCAGCGGCAGCACCCGGCAGTCGCAGCGGATGCCTGCGTCGAGGACCTGCTTCTCGGTCATGCCGACCGCGCCGATGGCAGGCCCGGTGAACGTCACACGCGGCAACCGGGCATAGTCCACCGACCTCTCGGCGTCGGCGAAGGCGTTCTCGGCGACCAGAGTGCCGTGGTGGGCGGCGACGTAGACGAATTCGGGGTGCCCGGTCACGTCGCCGGCGGCCCAGATCCGGGGGTTCGAGGACTGCAGCTGGTCGGAGACCACGATCTGCCCGGATTCGCCGGTCTTGACCTCCACCGCCTCAGGGTTCAAGGCATCGGTCACGGGCCGGCGGCCGAGCGCGACCAGGAGCTGGTCGGCGCGGAACTCCTGCGAACCGCCGGACACGTCGGCGGCCACGATGACCTTCCCGTCGGCGCTGCGAGCGACGCTGGTCGGGACCGCTCGGCGGACCACCCGGATGCCCTCGTCGGCGAAGACCTCGGCCAGCGCCTTGGACACCTCCGGCTCCTCCTTCGAGGCCAGCCGGGAGCGCACCAGGAGGGTGACATTCGATCCGAGGCGGGCGAACAGCTGGGCCTGCTCCAGCGCCACGTATCCGCCGCCGAGCACCAGCAGCGACTCGGGGACCTCGGTCAGCTCCATCGCCGTCGTGGAGGTCAGGTACCCGGCCTCCTCCAGCCCGTCGATCGGCGGGGCCCAGGGATGTGAGCCTGTGGCGACCAGGTACTGGGCGGCCTCGATCGTCTCGACAGCGCCCTCGGCAGACCTGACCTCGAGGACCGGAGCTTCAGGGGTGCCGGCGAACGCGGCTTCGCCCTGCCGTACGTGCCAGCCGTACGACTTGGCGACGTCCACGTACTTCTCACCCCGCAAGCCCTCGACGAGGTCCTGCTTCCCGCCAATCAGCGTCGGCATGTCCACCGGTCCCGCGGCCGTGGCGATGCCGGGGAACCGCTGCGAGGCGTCTACGGCAACATGCCGGGCATCAGCGGCGGCGATGAGCGCCTTCGACGGCACGCAGCCGGTGTTCACGCACGTGCCGCCGAAGGTCCCGCGCTCGATCATCGCCACCGACTTGCCGAGCGTGGTCGCGCGGATGGCGGCGGCGAACGCGCCGCCTCCGGATCCGATGATGGCGAGGTCGTACTTGGTAGGCATCGCTGCTCCTGTCAGTCCTTGGATTTCTGCTCCGTCTCAGCCATACTGGACCTTCCAGTACAGGGGAAGGTCAAGCGCGGCCGCGACACGGATGGAGGAGGCCATGAGGATCGGGGAATTCGCCGAGGCGGCCGGCACCACGGCGAAGACGCTGAGGTTCTACGAAGAGCAGGGGCTGCTCCCCCCGCCCGACAGGACGTCGTCGGGGTACCGCGACTACCCGCCGGACGCAATCGCGCGCGTCGACTTCGTCCACCGCGGCCAGGCTGCCGGCTTCACGCTCGCCCAGATCCGCCAGATTGTGGACATCCGCGACGCCGGCCACGCCCCGTGCGCCCACGTCCGAGACCTGCTCGACGCGCGCCTGCGCGACATCGAGCAGCAGATCGCCCAGCTCACCGCCTTGCGCGACACCATCGCCAACCTCCGGGACGACGCGGCGCACCCCGAGCCCGAGACCTGCAGCGCGGACCAGGTCTGCCGGTACGTATAGACAAGAGAGCCGCGACCGGCGAATCCGACAGACCGCTGTTCCAGGGCGCACGACGATGCGCAGTGGCGCAACGATGCTGCCCCCTTCAGGGATGGCGGCAGGGACGATGGCCAGAGGAGCCGTTCTGGCATCGACATCTCGGTTTGGTCGATTGGCGAGCACCACGTCAGGACACGAGGACAGACCGGTTCAGAAGGGCCGGATCTGTTCACTCGGGACTCGCCGAGCTAGCAGAGCTGACCGCGGTCCACCATCCACGGCGATGAGACTCGCTATATATCTATGTACAGCGGATCGAGCCGAACCCCACTGCGACCGCGGTCCGCCTGCAACTCGAGAGACGACCTCTCGACTAGCGTTTCCGCTGGCAGAGCGGGCAAGAATAGCTCGACCCGTTCATCAACTTCTCCCGCACGATCGGCGTCCCGCAGCGCCTGCAGGGCCGGCCGGCACGACCGTAGGCGTTCAGGCTGCGGGCAAAATACCCGCTGCTGCCGGCCACGTCGACATAGTGAGAATCGAACGAGGTGCCGCCCTGGGCGAGTGCAGCCGTCATGACGTCTCGCGCAGCCTCGATTACCGCCGAGATCCTGGACCTGCTCAACGACGCTGCCGGTGTCTCCCCGTGCACCTTGGCAGCCCACAGCGCCTCGTCGGCATAGATGTTCCCGATGCCTGACACCACCGTCTGATCCAGCAGTACGCGCTTTATGCCCGTGCGCTTACTCTTGATCACCGCAACTACCCCCGGCTGGTCGAACAGCGGATCGAAGGGATCCCTCGCGATATGGGCGATCGGCGACGGGA
Organism: Brevibacterium sp. 2SA; assembly: GCF_005502845.1. Classification (NCBI taxonomy): domain Bacteria; kingdom Bacillati; phylum Actinomycetota; class Actinomycetes; order Micrococcales; family Brevibacteriaceae; genus Brevibacterium; species Brevibacterium sp. 2SA. The sequence goes on from NZ_SCMW01000013.1 coordinate 34,216, forward strand.
GCACTGCTCCGCCCTCGTCGTACATCAGATGCCCGAACGTGCGCTGGTCATCGAACCGCAGATCGTGGCCGCCGTCGGTGAAGGTGAACCGCGCGCGCTCGTGCGCACCGACTGCAGCATCGGGGGACGTGATGAGCATCTGCCCGCTCATCCCCAGGTGCGCGAGCAGCGCGTCGTCGCCGTCCAAGATCAGCCACAGGTACTTGCCGCGGCGGGCGGTCCCCGTGATCGTCGCACCGACCAACCGCGCAGCCAGATCATTCGGGCCACCCACATGACGGCGCGCCGAACGAGGATGCCGGACAACAGCCGAGGCGATCGCCCGTCCGCGGACATGTTCGTCGAGTCCCCGGCGCACGACCTCGACCTCAGGAAGTTCAGGCACGGGTAGCACCTCGCATGATCCGGGACCCGGAGTTACGGCGGTGCGCTACTGAACAGGTAGGACCGTCGAATTGCTTGCCCCGTGCCTGGTCAGACTGCGGTATAGGTGGTCTACGCCCGACCGGTGCCCGGCACAGCCAATCGCGACCTTTGTGTCTGCGACTTGCTTCGACCCGCTCTACGTCAATGTCGAAGCGGCCGGACTCCCCGTTGACGTTGACATAGAGCGAGTCGAAGCTCGTCCCGCCCACGGCCAGGGCATCGCCCATGACGGTCGTCGCCGATTCGAGGACGGCGGCCAGGCGGGAGCGCCGGGTCCGCGCCGGCAGTGCGAGCGGGTGGACTCCGGCCCGGAAGAGCGCTTCGTCGGCGTAGATGTTGCCGATCCCGCTGACGAGCGTCTGGTCGAGCAGGGCCGCCTTGATCGGGGTGCGCTTGCGCGCGAGCGCATCGACCGTGGCCTCGACGTCGAAGGCGTCCTCGAGCGGGTCGGGCGCGATGTGGATCGCCGAGGCGGGCACGAGCCGACCGTGGGAGGCGACGAGGCCCTGCACGCTGAGATGGCCGAAGATCCGCTGGTCGACGAACCTCAGGTCATAGGGTTCCTCACCGCGTTCGAGGCGGAGCACGGCACGCGTGTGCCGGTGCGTCTCATCGGCGGCGAGGTGGACGCGCAGCTGACCGCTCATGCCGAGGTGGATGAGCAGCCCGGCATCCCCGTCGAGGGTGAGCCACATGAACTTCCCGCGTCGCTCTGCCCCGGTGATGGACGCCCCGGTCACGCGTTCGGCGAACGCGGCGGCGGTGGCCTCGTCGATGCGACGCGCCGAGGTGGTCCCGAGGATGCGGGGGTCGACCACCTCGGCGGCGGTGACCCGGGCACCCGCGGTCCATTCGTCGACGCCGCGGCGGACGCTTTCGACCTCGGGGAGTTCGGGCACGGTGCCGGGTCCGACCTGCGCGTCAGCGCTGGTAGTCGGGGTAGAGCGTCCGGATGGCCTTGACGGCGACCTCGGCGGCGGCCGCCTCGGCGGACTTCTTCGACGATCCGTCTCCCGAACCCCAGCCGTTGTCGCCGAGGCGGGCGGTGGCGGTGAAGATCATTGCGTGGTCGGGGCCGGTCGAGGTGATCTCGTAGCTCACGGGGCCGAGTCCGAGGTCGGCGGCGGCCTCCTGGAGCGTCGTCTTGTAGTCCATGCCCGCGCCGAGGTTGACGGCGTCGGCGAGCATCCCGTCGATGAGGCGGTGGACGAACGCGAACGCGACCTCGCGGCCGGAGGAGACGAAGGTGGCGCCGATGAGGGCTTCGACGGTGTCGGCGAGGATCGAGTCCTTGTTCCGACCTCCCGTGAGCTCCTCGCCTTTGCCGAGCAGGATGTGCTGGCCGATGTCGTGGCGGCGGGCGATCTGAGCCAGCGCCCTCGTGTTGACGACGGCGGAGCGCATCTTCGCCAGCTGGCCCTCAGGCAGGTCCGGGTTGTCGTAGTAGAGCGACTCGGTGGCGACGAGCCCGAGCACGGAGTCGCCGAGGAACTCGAGGCGCTCGTTCGTCGGGATGCCGCCGGCCTCGAAGGCGAAAGAGCGGTGGGTGAGCGCTAGACGAAGAGTCTCGGGATCGATGTCGATCCCGAGACTCTTCTGCAGTTCTGCTGTGGTGTCAGTTTCCACAGGTCAGGCGTCAGCGACCTTGCGTCCCTTGTACTCAAGGAACAGCGGAGTGCCGGCTGCGTCTTCGACGACCTTGGCCTGGTGGGGGCGCGAGTACACAACGCGACCGTTCTCCACAGTCTTGACCAGGTTCGGAGCCTGAGCCTTCCACTGCGAACGACGGTGGCGGGTGTTGCTGCGCGACATCTTACGCTTGGGAACAGCCACGTCTAGCTCTCTTTCTTCTCATCCAACAAGTTCTTCAGCTGCGAGAACGGCGAATCGGATTCGCTGTCGTCCTCCTCGATGTCCTCACCGAGGGTGTAGGAGAACTCCTCGCTTCCGTCCTGGGAAGGACTGAAGGGCAGAGCCATCACGACTGCGTCTCTGATCGCGGGTTCGAGGTCGAGCTGATCGCGATTGATGACGTAGGAGTCCTCGTCGCCATCGGCCTGCTCATAGACGTACATCTCGTTGATGTCGACATCTATGGGCAGCTCGATCTCGTCGAGAGTCCTTGCATCCTCGCCGCGGGCCACGGTCGAGACCGTACCCGTCACGTAGATCCCCTCGGAAACGCTCTCGAACATGAGCTCGAGATTCATGGGCGTTCCTTCGGCGACCCCGATCACTTCGATCTTGAGATCCGCCGGAGCCGGCACCGTGGCATTGACACGTTCCCACTCACCCGGATGACCGAGCAATCCCATGGATCGGAGATCGTAGACGAACTCTGACCGCTTCTTCATGCTCTCTCCTCCGTATGCGAATGAGATGCCGCTCCTGCGTTCACACGCGACTCACCATTCTAATCAACGCGGGCCACCATTGCCAATCGTCGCCTCATCCCCGCCGAGGTGTTCCTCGTCACCCCTGACCCTCACCACTTCTCGTGGCTGTTGCGCCAGGTCACCCCTCCGGCGAGGAGGAGCAGCGCCCCGGAGATCGTGAAGACGATGCCGGAGCCCGCGACGATCGTGAGCACCGAGGCGAGCGAGGGGATCGCGACCTGGCTCAGCCGGTTGCCGGCCAGCCGGATCGAGAGCACCGCCGCCCGGTTCGCCGGATCCGACAGCGTCGAGACCCACGTCATCGTCAGCGGCTGGGTGAGCCCGAAGCAGAAGCCCGCGATCGCCAGGAGGATCGCCAGCGTCCACGTCTGAGTGAGGATCGGGATGAGGATAACGCAGATGGCCGCCGTCGCCGAGGCGGTCCACAGCAGCGAGAGACTCCCCCACCGGTTCGCGAGCATCCCGATGATCATCCGCGAGATCACCGAGGCGAAGGTCCGCAGGGCGAGCAGCCACGTCACCGTGGTCACGCTCAGCCCGTTCTCCTGCCCGATGAGCGGCAGGTATGCGGTCATGAGGTCGACGGCGGCCAGGGTCGCCATCGACGCGAGGATCGCCGGCTTCATCCCCCGGATCCGCAGCAGCGCCCACGGGGTGCGGACGGTTTCGGCCGCCTCGGCGCGGGAGACGTGAGGGGTCCGCCCGCGGAGCATGACGATAACGGCGGCGATGAGGGTGAGCGCCGAGAAAGCCGTCATGAACCACAGGGCGCCGACGATGTGCGGGGAGCCCCCGGTGGCGTCGGCGATCATTCCGGCCAGGGGCAGGCCGATCGTCTGCCCGATCGAGACGCCCAGGGTGAGGTGGCCGAACTTCGCCGTCAGCCGGGAAGCCGGGAAGCTCTGCGGGATGAGCGCCTGGGAGGCGACGGTCGTGAGCAGCTGCCCGAAACCGAGACTCATCGTCGCGACGAGGAGCACGCCGAGGTTGGGAGCGACGGCGGCGAGCGCGACGGGCGCGATCGAAAGGACGGTGCCGACCCAGAGCACCGCGGTCGCGTATCCGCGGTCGACGAGGCGGCCGACGAAGAGCGCGGTGAGCAGCGGGACGAGCGAATAGCACGCGGTCATGAGACCGAGGACGACTCCGGTCCCGCCGAGTTCGAGGGTGCGGTAGGAGATGAGGACGCGCACACCGTTGTACGTCGCGTGCGCGAGGACGGTGTGGATGACGAGGCCCGTGAACCAGGCCCGAGATGAGGAAGGAGTCGCGGCCATGCCTTACGTGTCGGCGCTCAGCGCCGCGAGCACGGGTTCGGGGACGAGGCCCGTGATGTCGCCGCCGTGCCTGTGCACCTCTTTGATGAGGGAGGAGGAGACGTGTTCGAACTCGGGGTTGCCGGGGACGAAGATCGTCTCGAGGTCGGTGAGGTGCTTGTTCATCAGCGCCATCGGCAGTTCGTAGGCGAAGTCCGTGCCCGAGCGCAGCCCCTTGACGACGGCAGGGGCACCGATCCTGGCGCAGTAGTCGACGAGGAGGCCACCGGGGACCACGTCGATCGAGATGTTCTCGGCATCCCGGGTGCGTTCGTCGGCGGCGAGCGAGGCGCGGATGAGATCGGCCCGGGTCTCGGGGTCGAAGCGGCCGGACTTCGAGGGATTGTGGACGACGGCGACGACGACCTCGTCGAAGAGCTTCGCCGCGCGCGCGATGATGTCGAGATGACCCATGGTGATCGGGTCATAGGATCCGGGACTGACGACCTTCATGGCCTCATCGTATCCCGCGGGGTGCGCTCGGCCCGGTCGGTCCGCTTGCCGAGCACTCGGCTGAAGCTATGGTGCAGCCATGAGTTGTTTCGACACTGGCTCCCGAGTGATGGTCGGCGGACTCTCCCGGCAGCGACTGCTTGCCGCACTCGATTCTGCGGAGGTGCGCCTGAACGACCACGCACGCGTGCTCATCGCCGGACCGGCATTCGACCGCCGTGACCCGGAACCCATCAGAGTGATCACGCGCAGCCTCTCGACCCTCGGGCTTACTTCCGGAGGCACCCTGCGCCAGATCTTCTCAACCGCAGAAAGCCGAGGGCTTCACCCCTGCCCACCCGACAGCGGTCCGTACCTGAGAATTGCTTGGCTCTCCCAACCGCAGTCGCATGACTCGGTCCAGTCGACCGGGCGCGCGCCGGCCGGGGCCGTGACGATCGCCTCGGAGCCGATCGACGAGACGTTTGCAACGCCCAAGGGGTTCTATCTTCGCCTCGTCGATGGCCAAGCATGGCTGCGCGCTTATCGATGTGACGAGGCGTTCGAGTTCTCAGCCGATGACGTCTTCGCATTCCGAGCCGATTGATATCGGTGTCCAGCGGCGTTCGAATCGGTCAGGACCCGGTCGGTCCGCTTGCCGTTCAGTCCGGGTGGCCCCGCTGCTCCTTGAGCGCCGACCAGCCGTGCCAGGCAGCGGCGGCGACGACCATGGCCCCGAAGAGGATGAGCGAGCTGAAGCTCTGAACCATCATTGCGAGCCGCGCCGACTCCCGTCCCCCCGCGGCGGCGAAGACCATCATGCCGCCGATCGAGAGGACGGCGGCGACGAGGCCGACGAGGGCCACCCACGCCACCCGCCGCTCATGCGAATGCTCCCACCGCAAGCGGGCGGCGAGGAGGCCGAGACCGAGGGCAGAGGCTGCCGCGGCTACCGCGAAGATCACCCCGAACCACGTGAGCACTCCCCCGTAGACGTGGACGAAGAACTCGGTGAGGACGACGACGAGGACCATGGCCACGAACACGGTGACGACCGCTTCGCGCACGAGCGCCCAATAGCGCGCGGCGAACGAGCGCCCGAGAGGATCCATGCCCAGATCGTATCGCCGGGCCCGTCACGCGATCCCGGTCGGGTCAGGACCCGGTGAACTGAGCCTTGTGCGCGCGCCGGTCCCGCACTGTCAACCACGCATTCCAGGAGAGGCCGGCGACGAGGACGGAGCCGAAGAAGTACAGAGACTGCACCGCATACGAGGTGACGACCATGTCAGCGGGGGTGCCGCCGAGCGGGGAGAGCGCCCAGACAGAGATGACCACGAGCACCACGGCCCCGGCACCGGCGATGAGGATGCGGACGGCCGACCACAGCCTCGGTCGCGGGGATTCCCTCCTCAGCAACAGAGCGACAGCGGCCGCCGCGACGGCGAAGGCGATGAGGTAGATGAGACCGAACCACGCAAGGATCGACAGCGGGGAAACGAAGATCTCGGCGGCCATGAAGACGAGGAGAACCCCGACCGCGCCCACGCCCATCAGCTCTCTGACATCGGCCCAGAAACTGGAACGGCGTGGCATCTCACCCATACGCTCACTCTCGCAAGCTCGCCCACTGGTCGTCAACACCGGTCCCCCGCCCCTCACCGCGGACGACGACGGCGTCGGGCTCGGAGGCGGGATTGTGGAGGCGGGCGACCGCCTCGGCGGAGATCCGGCCGATGATCGCCACCGCCTCGGGCTCGTCTCCGGCGGCGATCACCTCGGCGAGGCGACGGTGGATGTCGATGAGGTCGCACCTGACTTCGTAGCCGGCCGGATCGGACAGCGACAGGAGTCGCGTGTGGACCATCGAGGCCTTCATCATGGCCCGCAGCCGCGGCGACCCGGAGCACGCGACGATCGCATGGTGGAAGTCGAGGTCGGCGTCGCCGATGGTGCGGGCGGTGTTGTCCTCGATCGCCTTCTCGAGCGCGCTGAGCGCCTCGTCGATGAGCACGGTCGACCGTCTGCCCCGGATGATCATGCGCGCCGCCTGAACCTCGATGGCCTCGCGCACGGCGTAGACGTCGTCGATGTCGTCAGGTCCCATGCGCTTGACCCATGCGCCCCGGCCTGGAGCATGGCTGATGCTGCCCTCGCTGACGAGCCGCTGCAGCGCCTCACGCAGCGAGGGCCGGGAGACCCCGAGGAGTTCGGCCGTGCGGACCTCGCTGATCGACTGCCCGGGAAGCAGACTGCCCCGGTAGATTGCGTTGCGGATCTCCTCGGCGACGAGGTCGATCGTCGACGAGCGCACGACTCTGCGGAGCACGGGAAGTTCCGAGGTGTGCGGATCGCTCATGTCACGAGCATATAACGTTGTCTGACAGTGTGACATCACGACTGTAAGAGGATTGAATGGGGCGATGAGACGCACGTCACCCAGTGCGCCGATGCTCACCGAAAGGACCCGCAATGAAATCCCTGAAAGGACTCGCAGCCGCGACCTCGATCCTCGCGCTCACCTTCACCCTCGGTGCCTGCAGCGGAGGGGGCTCAGACAAGAGCACCCTCCAGCAGGCCATCGACGACGGGAAGATCACGGTCGGCTTCGCCGGTGAGGCCCCGTACAGCTTCGAGGAGGGCGGGGAGCTCCAGGGCGCGAGCGTCGCGCTCGCCAAGGAGGTCTTCAAGAACCTCGGGGTCGACAACGTCGAAGGCGTCAACACGGAGTTCGGCTCCCTCATCCCCGGGCTCAACGCCGAGCGCTTCGATGCGATCTCCGCGGGCATGTCGATCCTCCCCGACCGCTGTGAGCAGGCGGCCTTCGGCAACCCCGAGTTCATGTACACCACTGCCCTGATGACGAAGAAGGGCGAGAACGAGGGGATGAAGAACCTCGACGAAGTCAAGGAGAAGGGCCTCAAACTCGCGACCATGACCGGTGCCGTCGAATCCGACTACGCGGAATCGCTCGGCATCGATTCGCAGAAGGTCGGCACTCCGCAGGACGGCATGGACGCCGTAACCACTGGACGCGCCGACGCCTTCGCACTCACCGGCATCTCACTCAACTGGATGGCGAAGAACACGCCTGACGCCGATGTCGCGGTGAGCGAGTCGTTCGTCCAGGAGATCGACGGGGTCCCCCAGGTCGGCGCCGGTGCCACGGTCTTCCGCACCGACGACACCGAACTCCGCGACGCCTGGAACAAGGAGCTCGACAAGATCGTCGGCGATGAGAAGGCCTACCTCGACATCGTCGGCGACTACGGCTTCACGAAGGAGGAGCGGCCCGACGGGTCGATCACGACCGATCAGCTGTGCAAGGGCGAGCTGCCGACCGCTGACTCCTGAGTCGCAGCGCTTCCCGCACTCATGACCGACAAGCTCAGTGCGCTCCAGGGTTTCCTCCCACAGGTGTGGGAGGGAATCCAGGTCACGCTCATTCTCACCCTCGCCGGTGCCGCGGGTGCGCTGGTCATCGCGATCGTCCTCGGACTCGCAATGACCTCCTCGCACGCGTGGCTGCGGATCCCTGCCCGGATCATCGTCGAGTTCTTCCGTGGCACGTCCCTGCTCGTCCAGCTCTTCTGGCTCTTCTACGTCCTCCCCCTCTTCGGGCTGCAACTCGACCCGATGGTGTGCGGAATCGGTGCACTGGCCCTCAACTACGGTGCCTATTCCGCCGAGGTGGTCCGGTCCTCGATCGCGACCGTGCCCAAGGGCCAGTGGGAGGCGGCGATCGCGCTCAGTCTCTCCCCGGCCCGCCGGATGCTGCGCGTGATCTTCCCGCAGGCGTGGGCGCTGATGATCCCGTCGCTCGCGACCCTGTTCATCCAGCTGCTCAAGGGCACTGCCGTCGTCTCCTTCATCACGCTCTCCGACCTCACGGACAAGATCGGGCAGCTGCGCATGGCGACGAACGACACGTTCTTCGCCTACTCCGTCGGACTGCTCATCTACTTCGTCATCGCCTGGCTCATCCAGGAGTTCATGAACCTCCTCGAGCGCCGCGCGGTCAAGAGGCTGGGCAGACGCCGTCCCGGTTCGCGCAACGACCGTCGAAGGGCCCGGCGCGATGCCCGTGTCGGCTCGACCGAGGTGACCGGCCCGCGCACGGCCGCCGGTCAGTCCACGGGCAACGTCGGATACGGACAGCCGCTGTGATGTGGAACTGGGAGTTCGCCGCCGAGGCGCTGCCGATCCTGCTCCGCGGCTTCGTCAACACGCTCATCGCCACAGTCGTCGGCACGATCATCGCCGCGATTCTCGGCCTCATCCTCGCCGTCGCGATCCGCGGGCTGCCGCGATGGATCAACTGGGTCGTCCGGCTCTTCGTCGCGTTCGTCCGCAACACCCCGCTCGTCGTCCAGCTCGTCTTCGTCTACACCGCGTTCTCGGAGATCCCAGGGCTCGTCGACATCCCGGCGCTCGTCGTCGGCTCCGGGGTCATCGGCGTCCACTATGCGACGTACATGTCCGAGAGCTACCGTGCCGGCATCGACGCGGTGCCGCCGGGACAGCGGGAGGCGGCCATCGCCCTCTCCCTGCCTCCGGTGCGCACCTTCACCGCGGTCATCCTCCCGCAGGCGCTGCGGGCGACGATCCCCTCGCTCGGCAACTACGCGGTCGCGATGTTCAAGGACACCCCGTTCCTCTTCGCGCTCTCCGTCGTCGAACTCGTCACCTCGGCGCAGCAGTTCGGGGCGTCGAAGTTCGCGTACACGGAGGCGTTCACCCTGGCCGGACTCATCTTCCTCGCCGCCAGCTACCCCACCTCCCTCCTCATCCAACGATTGGAGCGGCGCCTTGCCACCTACTGAGAACACCCCGTCCCCGCACAACGACACCGCGCCGGCGATCGAGTTCAGGGACGTCGAGAAGCGGTTCGGGAAGACGACGGTGCTCGAGAACCTCAACTTCACCGTCGCTCCCGGTGAGCGGGTCACCCTCATCGGACCGAGCGGTTCGGGCAAGACGACGATCCTTCGGCTCGTCATGACGCTCGAGGAGCTCACGGGCGGATACATCTACATCGACGGCATGCCGCTGACCTTCGAGGAGAGGGACGGCAAGCGCGTCGAGCTGCCGAAGAAGACGACCCGGGAGATGACGACGCGCATCGGCATGGTCTTCCAGCAGTTCAACCTCTTCCCCAACATGACCGTGCTCGAGAACATCATCGAAGCCCCGATCCACGTGCTGGGGAAGTCGAAGGACGAGGCGATCACAGATGCCCGGTCGCTGCTCGACCGCGTCGGGCTGAGCGAGAAGGCCGACGAGCACCCGACCCGGCTCTCCGGCGGTCAGCAGCAGCGGGTGGCGATCGCCCGGGCGCTGGCGATGAGCCCGGAGATCCTCCTCCTCGACGAGGTCACCTCGGCCCTCGACCCCGAGCTCGTCGGCGACGTCCTCGCAGTGCTGCGCGACATCGCCGAGACCACGGACATCACGATGCTCCTCGTCACCCACGAGATGCAGTTCGCGCGGGAGGTATCCGACCGAGTGATGATGTTCGACAGCGGCCGCGTTCTCGAGGAGGGCCCGCCCGACCTCATCTTCAACGACCCGAGTCACGAACGCACGAGGTCGTTCCTCTCGAGCGTGCTCTGAGCTGCTTCGACGGTGCTCTGAGCGCTTCGACGGTGCTCTGAGCCGCTTCGACGCGGTGATCAGACAAAAACGCGGTCTGCTCACCGCGTATTTGTCGGATCACCGCGTCGATGGCGCGAAGTCGGGATTCACGCGTCCACGGGGGCACGCCGGCGCTCGGCTGCGCGGACCGAGCGCCGGCGCCGGTTCTGCACCATGAGTACGACGGCGATGATCACACACGCGAGCGCGCCCGCGGTGAAGACGTCGGCGAGCCACGCCCAGTGGACGACGTAGTGGTCGGAGAACTCCCACGGCCCGTCGTCGCCGGCGATCTCCCACGAGGTCTGCAGCGACTGGCTGCACGTGACACCCGCGGGGAACTGCTGCATCCAGGTCGTGAAGCCGGTGACCTCGAAACCTGCCGGCGGCTCGGCGCATCCCTGTGCGCCGCTGCGATGGTCGACGATCTGGTACTGCAGCCACAGGAGGACGCGCGACCCGACGAAGAGCACCGGCACGAGCAGCAGGTAGAGCCACGGCGAGCGCAGCCAGCTGCCGCGTCGCGTCATGAAGCCGCCCCGCCGTCGGCCGCGTCCTCAACGCCCGGATCCTCGTCGCCCGGGTCCTCGTCGCCCGGACCCTCGACGGCGAGCTGGACGAAGTGGAGGGCGGTCTCCCCGAAGGTTTTCGAGCGGAAGACCTCGAGGCCGTCCGGCATCGTAGGCTCAGGGGCCCGGGAGGAGCGTTCGACAACGACGATCGACTCCTCGTCGAGGTGGCTGCGCAGGCGGCTGAGCACCTGGGTCACCGCGTCCTCGCCGAGCGGGTAGGGCGGGTCCATGAAGACGAGGTCGAAGACCCGGGACTCCGGATGGTCCGGGTCGGGGAGGTTCCCGAGGAACTGGAGGACGTCGCCGCTGCTCACCGACGCCGAATGCCCGATCCCGAGCTTGTCGGCGTTCGCTTCGATCGCCCTGGCCGAGGCGAGCGACGAGTCGACGAAGACGACCTGCGCGGCCCCGCGCGACATCGCTTCGAACCCGAGTCCCCCGGATCCGGCGAAGAGGTCGAGGACATTGGCGGCCTGGAGCACCCCGTAGCCTTCGAGCATCGAGAACAGCGACTCCTTGACGCGGTCCGAGGTGGGTCTCGTCCCGGTGCCGCCCGGTGTGACGAGCTTCGACCCCTTGTGCGCTCCTGCGATGATCCTCATCAGCTCCTCCTCTCAGCTCGCCTCGATGAAGTGGGCGTTGTCCGCGGGCAGCACCCGCTGCCGCAGCACCTGCAGGGCCGGCAGCAGTTCGAAGGTCGGATCGCGGTCGACGATGTGCTCGGCCTCGACCCGTGCCGCCTCGAGGATCTCCGTATCGCGGAGCACCGAGAGGTGCTTGAGCGAGGATCCGCCCCACTGCGAGGCGCCGAGCACATCGCCCTCTCCCCGGTTGTCGAGATCGTACTCGGCGAGGGCGAACCCGTCGAGGGTGCTCGCCACCGCCTGCAGGCGCTCGAAGCTCTCATCGGCCTCGGGACGCTCGGTGAGGAGGAAGCACATCGCCTCCGAGCCGTCACGGCCGACCCGGCCGCGCAGCTGGTGGAGCTGGGCGACGCCGAAGCGCTCCGCCTCGGCGACGAGCATGATCGTCGCCCGGGGCACGTCGACGCCGACCTCGATGACCGTCGTCGAGACGAGGATGTCGATGTCGCCGATGGTGAACGCGTGCATCACCCGGTCCTTCTCCTCCGTCGACATCCGCCCGTGGAGGAGGCCGAAGCTCAGCCCCTGGAGATGCGGGGACCGCTGGAGCTTCTCGATGAAGTCCTCGATGCTCTCCCGCTGACCGATGACGTCGCCGCTCTCGGGATCGACGATGTCGCTGCGTTCGATCCGGGGGAAGACTGCGAACGTCCCCCGTCCCGCCTCGGCAGCCTTCTGGACACGGGCGAGGGCCCGCGGCAGCCAGTCCTTGTGGTCCTCGATCGAGACGGCGAAGGTCGAGATGTGCTTGATCCCTGCGGGCATCTCCCCCAGCGTCGAGACGTCGAGGTCGGCGAAGACCGTCATCGCCACCGTCCGCGGGATCGGGGTCGCAGACATGACGAGTGTGTGGGGCACCGTGATCCCGCCCTTCGCGCGCAGGGCCTCGCGCTGCTCGACGCCGAACCGGTGCTGCTCGTCGACGACGATGAGGCCGAGGTTGTCGAACATCGTCGAGTCCGAGAGGAGTGCGTGCGTGCCGACGACGATGTCGATCTGCCCGGTCGCGAGGTCGAGGGCGAGCTGCTTGCGCTCCCTGGCCGGCATCGACCCGGTGAGGAGCGCCACCCGGACCTGGTCGTCACCGGAGAGCAGCGGGGAGAGGGCCATCTGGTCGCCGAGGAGCTTCTGGATCGACGCGAAGTGCTGGGAGGCGAGCACCTCGGTGGGGGCGAGCATCGCCGCCTGCGCCCCGGAGTCGACGGCCATGAGCATCGCCCGCAGCGCGACGACGGTCTTGCCGGAGCCGACGTCGCCGTGGAGGAGCCGGTGCATCGCCGTGGTCTTCGCGAGGTCCCCGGCTATCTCCTTGCCGACCCGGACCTGGGAGGAGGTGAGCGCGAACGGCAGGTCGGCGTCGAAGCGGCGGCTGCGCTCCCCGACCTCGAGCAGCGGGGTCGCGACGAACTTCTCGTACTCGGTGCGCCGGGAGACGATCTCGGTCTGCAGGGCCAGCGCTTCCTCCCACTTCCACCGCAGTCTCGCCCGCTCGGTCTCCTCAGTCGTCGACGGCCTGTGCATCGCGTTGAGTGCCTGCCGCAGGTCCGGCAGATCGTACTTCTCCCGCACATCGCGCGGCAGCGGATCGGCGAACTCGGCGGGGTCGGCGACGTCGAGGAGGACCTTGATCGCCTTCCACAGCCTCGTCTGCGCGATCCCCTGCACCCGCGGGTAGACGGGGAACGGCGAGTTGAGGTCCTCAGGCGTCCACTTCGTGTCGTGCTCGTCGCGGTTGAGCCACACCGGGGAGTTGAGCGTCAGCTGTCCCCGGAACTGCTCGACCTTGCCGGCGAAGACGACGACGAGTCCGGGGGTCAGCTGCGCGTCGAGCCATTTCTGGTTGAAGAACGCGATCTTCATCGACTGCCGCCCGTCGTGGACGATGACGTCGGTGATCGTGCCCTTGCGCTGCCGCATCCCGCGGGTCTCCACGGAGACCACCTCGGCCTGGATGATCGCCGTCTCCCCGAGCGGCAGGTCGCCGAGCGGCGTCTTCTCGCCGGGGACGAGGAAGCGCCGGGGGAAGAACCGGAAGAGCTCGCCCACCGAGGTGATCCCGCGCTTGCGCAGGGCACCGAGGTCGCGTTTGGAGAAGTAGTCCTCAAGTCGTGCGCTCATTCGACTCCCATGATGAGCAGGGTCGCCCGGTCCCGCGAGTCGATCTCCTGAAGGCGCACGTGCTCGTGGGACTTCGTGAGCCACCCGCGCAGGTGCGCGAGCACCTCGGTGTCGCAGCCGGGTCCGTGGACGACGGTGAGCAGCTCCCCACCGGCGCCGAGGAGGCGGTCGGCGAGCTTCTCGACGAGGTCCGACAGCTCCGTGCTCTGCGACTTCGCCTTCCCGTCGATGACGACCCGGTAGAACTGCGACGCCGAGGCGGCCGTCCGGTCGGACTCCACCGTGTCCTCCTCGACGACGGACAGCGCTCCCGTGGGCGGGTTGAGCGCAAGCTGTTCAGCGGAGACGATCGTGCCCACGCGCGTCCCGGCCGCCGCATCGGTCATGTCGGCGACGATCTCCGTCGTCGGGGCGAACGGGTCGTAGACGGCGAGCGCCGAGAGCAGGGTGGCGACATTGCGCGAGCGGATGATGTGGGCGCCGTCCGTGCCGGTCAGGGCAGTGAGCGTCGTCGAGGAGGCGGGGACGACGATGACGTCGCGCTCCTCTGAGGCGATGACCTCGGCGACCGCCTCGGCGATGGGATTCGACTCACCCCGACCAGTACTCGGCACGCCCCGACCCGGCGCGGCGGCAGGGGCGGCTGCGGCGAGGACTGCCGGGTCGAGGACGGTGGCCCCGTTGAGGGCGCAGTGGAGGAGGAGCCCGGTGCCGCCGACGAGGGCGATGAGCTTCGTCTCCCCCGCCTCCTCGTGGAGGCGCAGGTCCTCCATGTCGAGGCGGGCGATGCCGTAGTCGGTGAGAAGGTCGAGGGCCCGCGCGGCGCCGGTCTCGTCGGCGACGTGGACATGGACCTTGGGCCCGTTGAGGACGATCGAGGTTCCGCCGAGGCGATCGAGCGCCCCGGCGAGCCCGACACCTGGGACGGTGCCGAGGGTGGCGACGATCTCGAGCTCCTCGGCTCGGGCCTCGTGGACGATGCGCGGGGTCTTCGCGACCTCCCCGAGCATCGATGCCTGGCCGGTGCGACCGGTGACGGTCGCGTACAGGAGGTCGAAGAGTTCGACGATGCCGGTTGAGCCGGCATCGACGACGTCGGCCTCGCGGAGGACAGTGAGCTGCGCCGTCGTCTCCCTCAGCGCCTCACGGGAGCGCTGGCGCACCGCGGAGATGAGGTCGACGAGGGCGGCGCCGGCGTCGGCCTGTTCGCGGGCTTCGGTCGCCATCGCGTCGAGGACGGTGAGCATCGTCCCGTCGACGGGGCGGGCGACGGCCTGCCGGGCCCGGTGGGAGGCGAGTTCGAGGGCGGAGGCGAGCGCCTCCGGGGTCGCGACCGTCACTCCCTCGAGGGCGTCAGCGACCCCTTGGAGGGCGACGGAGAGGATGAGTCCCGAGTTGCCGCGGGCCCCGCGCGCGGCCCCGGCGGCCATCGCGGCGACGACCTGGGGCAGCGTCACGGGACCGGAGAGCTCCTCGACGGCGAGGTAGGCCGCGCGCAGCGTGTGGTACATGTTCGTGCCGGTGTCGCCGTCGGGGACGGGAAAGACGTTGAGCTCGTCGATCTCCGCGCGCTCACGGCGGAGACGATCGACCGCTCGCCGCGCCCATCTGGCGGCCAGGCGACCGTTGAGCCCGATGGCCGGATTGGGTCCCACGTCCGTCACTTCCCGAAATGGCTGAAGCCGCTCGTCGGCACGGGGGCGCCGTCGAGGCTGACTCCGCTGCCGTCCTGCATCTCTCCGATTCTCCGCCAGCCTACCGGGTCACCCTGACTCACCGGTGCCGACGCGACGAAGCCGTGGTCCTCTCCCCCGTCGAGCACCCAGTGCAGGGCGAGCTCGTCGATACCCGCATCTGTCGTCTCCCCGCCGCGGGCGTCGAGGACGTAGCGGGCGGCGGGGCGCAGCGCAGCGATGAGGTCCTCGAGCGCGGCCCGGTCGATGTCCGCGCGGACCCCGGAGGCCTCCGCGATGCGTCCGAGGTCCGTGCTCAGTCCGTCGGAGACGTCGATCATCGCCGAGGCGGCCGGACGGTGGGCGATCGCCGCGTAGTCCGGTTGCGGGGCGAGCTGGGTCCCGATGAGCCCGGCGATGTCGTCCGGCAGCTCGGGGTCGCTGCCGGCCCCGGCGAAGAGGAGGTCGAGTCCGGCCGCCGAGCGCCCGAGGGTGCCGGCGAGCCAGATCTCGTCACCCGGGCGGGCGCCCGCCCGGGTGACGGCCTCCCCGGGGGCGACCGTGCCGAGGGCGGTGATCGCGGTGACGATGAGACCCGACGAGGAGAGATCGCCGCCGATGATCGGCACTTGGGCGCCGAGTGCCCGACCTGCGCGCTCGGCCTCGGCGACGATCCCTGCGAAGAGCGCTTCGAGATCGGTCACGTCCGTGTCATCGGGCACAGCGAGGGAGGCGAGGAGGCCGTGGGGCCGGGCGCCCATCGCGCAGACGTCGGCGAGGTTCTGGGCGGCGGCCTTCGTGCCGAGGCGGGACCAGTCGAGCCAGTCGCGGGTGAAGTCCTCGTTCTCGACGAGCATGTCGGCCGTCGAGACGAGCCGGCCGGTGATCTTCGTCACGGCCGCGTCGTCGCCGGGGCCGACCTCCTCATGGGCCCCTGACCTGCGGTGGGCCAGGAGACGGCGGAGCACTTCGGATTCGCCGAGATCGGACAGTCGGGTCATGTCACCACCCTATCGGGCGATACGCTGGAACCATGCCTGCGAACTCCCGCCGACGCCTAAGCGCCACCTCGCCGCTCGTGCGTGCTGTCGCCGCTGTGACCATCGGCGTGCCCGTGCTCACGACGGTCCTGTCCGGCTGTGCGAAGACGGTCATCGTCGAACCCGCCGAGGATGCGGCGAACCCGAAGTGCGCGGACATTTTGCTCCGCCTGCCCGTCGAAGTGGGCGGCGAGCAGGAGCGCGACACCTCCTCGCAGGGGACGAAGGCGTGGGGCGACCCGAACGTCGCAGTGCTCCGCTGCGGCGTCACCCCTCCGGGTCCGACCACGGACAAGTGCGTGAGCGTGAGCGGGGTCGACTGGGTCTCCAAGGGAGGCGAAGAGGACGACACGTGGGTGTTCACGAGCTACGGCCGCACCCCGGCCGTCGAGGTCCTCGTCAACCGCAAGCTCGGCTCGGGCGCCGACGTCCTTGCCGGCATCTCGCCCGCGCTGCAGGCGTTCCCGCCCGAACGCGAATGCGTCGGTGCCGAGGACGTCGACGCTCCCCCGGAGGGCTAGTCAGCTCCGGCGGGCGTGGTCGGTGAGCGCGATGCCGATGAGTTCGCTGATGAGGCTCGGATAGTCGATCCCGGAGTTCGCCCACATGAACGGGTACGCCGAGGTGGGGGTGAAGCCGGGCAGCGTGTTGATCTCGTTGATGAGCACCTCACCCGAGTCCGTGACGAACGTGTCGACGCGGGCCAGCCCCGTGCAGTCGAAGAGCCGGAACACCGCCGCCGAGAGCTCGCGGATCCGTGCCGTCGTCGCATCGTCGACGTCCGCGGGGCACGTGAGCTTCGCATCGGCGAGGTCGAGGTACTTCGCTTCGAAGTCGTAGAAGTCGTGATCGCCGGAGACCTCGATCTCCCCGGGGTACGAGGTCCGCAGTTCGGCGTCGTCGAGGGATCCGAGCACGGCGCATTCGATCTCCCGGCCGATGACCTGGGGTTCGACGATGACCTTCGTGTCGTGCTCGTAGGCAGCGAGCAGCGCGGCCTCGAGCCCGGCGGGGTCGGCCACCCGGCTCACGCCCATCGACGATCCGGCTCGGGCCGGCTTGACGAAGACGGGGAAGCCGAGGGCTGCCACCCGGGCCTCCGCCTCGGCGCGGTCGGCCTCCCACATCGTCTCGGTGACCAGCTCCCACGGGCACGTGGGGATCTCCGCATGGGCGAGCAGGGACTTCGTGAAGTGCTTGTCCATGCTCGCAGCCGAGGCGAAGACGCCGGAGCCGACGAACGGGGTGTCGCTGAGCTCGAAGAGTCCCTGGAGGGTGCCGTCCTCTCCGTACTGGCCGTGGAGGACGGGGAAGAAGACGTCGACGGTCTCGAGCTCGGAGTAGACGCCGTCGGCGTCACGGTGGATGAGCGGGGCGCCTTCGGCGGAGACGCGCGGGATGATCTCGGTGCCGTCGTCGGTGACCTCGGGCATGTTCTCGGGGTCGAAGCGCATGCTCGCCCAGTCCTCGACGATGCGCCAGACACCGGACTTCGTGATCCCGATCGGCAGGACCCGGTACGCGTCGTCGTCGATGGCGCTGATCACCCCGGCGGCCGTGACGCAGCTGACGGAGTGTTCGCTCGACCGTCCTCCGAAGAGGACTGCGACGAAGGGCCGGTGATCGGTGTCTGACATATGTTTCCTTGCTCGGGGACTCTCATGTGTCCCCGCACGCTCTCACGTGCGGGGACGGGGGCGTGCAGGCTCAGCCGGCCTCATAGGTGCATTCGAGCCAGGCCCGGCCGATGCCCTTGAAGTACATGTTGAAGCCGGCGTAGGCCGGGCTCGCGCTCTCGTCGATGCCCAGCGGCTCGGAGAGTGCGGTGACGATGAAGTAGTACCGGTGCGGGCCGTGGCCCTCGGGAGGGGCGGCGCCGACGAAGCGCGGCTCGCCCGCGTCGTTCTTCAGCGTCACGGCACCGGCGGGCAGGAGGTCGGCCTCGGGGTTGCCGGCGTCGGTGGGCAGTTCGGTCACCGAGGCGTCGAGGTCGGTGACCGTCCAGTGCCAGAACCCCGACCCGGTCGGGGCGTCGGGGTCGTAGCAGGTGACGGCGAACGCCTTCGTCTCCTCGGGGAAGCCCGACCACGACAGCTGCGGGGACTTGTCCTCACCGCCGGGCACACCCATCGCTCCGGAGGCCTGCGCCGCCGGAAGCGGTGCCCCGTTCTCGATGTCGGTGCTGGTCAGGGTGAAGGTCGGCAGCTCGGGAAGGTTGTAGAACGGTGAGTTGACGCTCATGTCTGCTCCTTGGCTCGTGGGACTCGTGGGACGATTCCGGCTCACGCCGGCGGGCCTTCGTGCTTACGCTTCCGAGACAACAGCAATCCCGCGAGTTCGTCAACCTGCAGGTGACCGGCGAGCACCGCGCTCACCGCCTCGGTGATCGGCAGGTCGACGCCGTATCGCTCCCCGAGGGCGAGGACCGCGGGTGAGGACTTCACCCCTTCGGCCGTCTGCTCGGTGTGCGCGATCGTCTCCTCGAGGCTCATCCCCTCGCCGAGGTGGCGCCCGAACGTGCGATTGCGCGAGAGCGGGGAGGCGCATGTGGCGACGAGGTCGCCGAGCCCGGCGAGACCGGAGAGCGTGTGCGGCTGGGCTCCCATCGCCGCGGCGAGACGGGAGGTCTCGGCGAGGCCGCGGGTGATGATCGAGGCCTTCGAGTTGTCGCCGAGGCGCTGCCCGTCGGCGATGCCGACGGCGAGAGCGATGACGTTCTTCACCGCCCCGCCCATCTCGACGCCGACGACGTCGGTGTTCGTGTACGGCCGGAAGTACGCGTTCGCGCTGATCTCGGCGACCACCTCGGCGGTGGCGGCATCGGAGGAGGCGACGACGGTCGCAGTCGGCTGGCGTTCGGCGATCTCCCGGGCGAGGTTGGGCCCGGAGACGACGGCGATCCGTCCGGGATCGACCTCGGCGACCTCGGCGATGACCTCCGACATCCGCTTGCCCGTCTCGACCTCGATGCCCTTCATCAGGCTGACCAGGCGGACGTCGGGACGCAGGTGCGCCTTCCACCGGCTGAGGTTCTCCCGCAGGGTCTGCGCGGGCACGGCGAGGATGACGACGTCGGCGTCGGTGACGGCGGCGATGTCATCGGTGGTGGCGGTGATCGTCTCCGGCAGCTCACGGTCGCCGAGGTAGCGGGAGTTCGTGTGCGCCGTGTTGATCTCCTCGACGGTCTCCTCCCGGCGTGCCCAGAGCGCGACCGGGAAGCCTGCGTCGGCGATGACGGCGGCATACGTCGTCCCCCACGATCCTGCGCCGAGCACGGCGATCTTGTCTGCGCTCATGAGCCGGCCTCCTCGGTGCGGAACCTCTCGGGCAACTCACGGCCGGAGAGATCGGCGACCATGCCTGCGATGGTGTTCGTCAGCCTCGTCGTCAGCGTCGCCATCGAGCTCCTCTCCCCCCGGTGCTCCCAGAGGTCGGTGTAGTCCAGCGGTTCGCCGAAGCGGACGACGCTGGTGTGCGTGAGCGGGCGCGGGCGGGGAATGAGCCGACCGCGGGGTTTGACGGTCTCGAGCCCCCAGTGCGCGGCGGGGACGATCGGCGCCCCCGTCTCGAGGGCGAGCCGGGCCGTGCCGGACTTGAAGCGCTCGGGCCAGAAGTGCTCGTCCTTCGTCAGCGTCCCCTCGGGGTAGATGACGACGGTCTCGCCCTTCTGCAGGGCCTCCTTCGCGTATTCGAGGGAGTCCCCCGCCTGCGCCGAGGCGCGCAGCACCGGGATCTGGCCGAGTCCCTTGAGGATGACGCCGAGGGGCCCGGAGAAGAGCGTCGACTTCGCGAGGAAGTGCGGGAGCCGGCCGCTGCGCCACACGGCGAGTCCGACGAGGATCGGGTCGAGGTGGTTGGCGTGGTAAGCGGCGACGATCGTGCCCTGACCCACCGGCAGCGCCTGGGCGTTCTCGATGCGCATCTTCGAGGTCAGGCGGAAGAGCCCGTAGGCCGCCGAGGCGACACCGAAGGCGACCCGGCGCTGCGAGGCGACGTCCTTGGGTTCGAACGAGACGATGTGCTCACCGGGCTGCCTGCTCGCGCCCCTGCCGCCGTTCGCGCCCCTGCCCGTGCCGGCATCCCTGCCGGTGCCGCTCATGCCGAGACCTCCGCACCGAGGCCCTGGAGTTTGTCGAGGAAGTTCTCGTACCCGCGGTTGATGAGCTCGATCCCGTGGACCTCGCTCCGGCCCTGGGCGGCGAGGGCGGCGATGAGATGGCTGAAGCCGCCGCGCAGGTCGGGGACGTCGATGCGGGTGCCCTTGAGCTCGGTCGGTCCGGACACGACGGCCGAATGCGCGTAGTTCCGCCGCCCGAACCGGCACGGGGTGCCGCCGAGGCATTCGCGGTAGAGCTGGATCTTCGCCCCCATCTCGACGAGGGCGTGGGTGAAGCCGAAACGGTTCTCATAGACGGTCTCGTGGATGATCGACAGTCCCTCGGCCTGGGTCATGGCGACGACGAGCGGCTGCTGCCAGTCGGTCATGAAGCCGGGGTGGACGTCGGTCTCGAGGGCGAACGAGGAGAGCCGGCCGCCGGGGTGGCGGAAGCGGATGCCGGTCTCATCGACCTCGAATTCGCCGCCGATCTTGCGGAAGACGTTGAGGAACGTGATCATCTCCGGCTGCGAGGCGCCCTCGACGACGATGTCACCGCCGGTGGCGAGTGCGGCAGAGGCCCACGAGGCGGTCTCGTTGCGGTCGGGCAGTGCCCGGTGGATGTACCCGTGGAGGGAGTCGACCCCTTCGATGCGCACGACTCGGTCGGTGTCGACGGTGATGATCGCGCCCATCTTCTGCAGCAGCGCGATGAGGTCCATGATCTCCGGTTCGATCGCCGCTCCCCGCAGCTCGGTGATGCCCTCGGCACGCACGGCCGTGAGCAGGACCTGTTCGGTCGCTCCGACCGAGGGGTACGGGAGTTCGACCTTCGTGCCCTGGAGGCGGCGCTTCGTCGAGAGCATGATGCCCCCGGCGGTCTTGTCCACCTCGGCGCCGAACTGCCGGAGCACGTCGAGGTGGAAGTTGATGGGGCGGTCGCCGATGTGGCATCCGCCGAGGTCGGGGATGAACGCCTGCCCGAGGCTGTGGAGGAGGGGTCCGCAGAAGAGGATGGGGATCCGGGAGGATCCGGCGTGGGCGTCGATGTCGACGATCGAGCCCTGGGCGACCTCGGAGGGGTCGAGGTGCAGCTCGCCGTCAGGCTGGTCCCCGTCGGGGGCCTGGCTCACCCGCACCCCGTGGAGTTCGAGGAGACCGGTGACGATCTCGACGTCGCGGATCTGCGGGACTCCGCGGAGGACGGACGGGGTCTCTCCGAGCAGGGAGGCGACCATCGCCTTGGGCACCAGGTTCTTCGCGCCCCTGACCCGCACGGTTCCCCCGAGCGGATTTCCGCCGCGGACTTCGAGCATGTTCCTCCCTCTGATCGTCGAACAGCGCACTCGTCGGCACCGCCTCGGGAGGCCGTCCCGAGTCGATTCCGGACTCGTCCAAGACTAGCGCAGACGACGCCCCGACCCGGAGTCGGCGGATCAGACCCGCGCAGGCAGGGTGCGGGGTTTGTGAGCGGGCCGCCCGGCCTCGTACGCCGCGATCTCGTCCTCTTTCGCCAAGGTCAGGCTGATGTCGTCGTGGCCCTCGAGGAGACGCCAGCGCGTGTAGTCGTCGATCTGGAAGGGCACCGTGAGCGAGTCGCATGTCACGGTCCTCGACTCGAGGTCGACGGTGATCGAGGTGCCCGGATGGTTCTCGAGGATCTTCCAGATGAGTTCGATGTCGTCCTGCTCGAGCTGGGCGGCGAGCAGGCCCTCCTTACCGGAGTTGCCGCGGAAGATGTCGCCGAAGCGCGAGGAGAGGACGACGCGGAACCCGTAATCCTTGAGCGCCCACACGGCGTGCTCACGGGAGGAGCCGGTGCCGAAGTCGGGGCCTGCGACGAGGACGGAGCCGGATGCGAAGTCGGGGTCGTTGAGGACGAAGTCCTCGGCCGTGCGCCAGCGGGAGAAGAGGGCGTCTTCGAAGCCGGTGCGGGTGACCCGCTTGAGGAACTTCGCGGGGATGATCTGGTCGGTGTCGACGTTCGACCGGCGCAGGGGCACGCCGATGCCGGTGTGGGTGGTGAAGGCTTCCATGGCTGCTCCTTACGCGTTCGCCGAGGTGGGGGTGAGGGGGATCGTCGGGCGCTCCGGGATCCAGTCCACCGGTTCGGCGTCCCGGGGCAGGTCGGCGACGTCCCCGGGCGAGGACAGGGTGCCGCGGACCGCGGTCGCTGCGGCGACGAGCGGGGAGACGAGATGGGTGCGTCCGCCCTTGCCCTGCCGGCCCTCGAAGTTGCGGTTCGACGTCGAAGCGCACCGCTCCCCCTCGGCGAGCTGGTCGGGGTTCATCCCCAGGCACATCGAGCAGCCGGCGAAGCGCCATTCGGCACCGAAGTCCTTGAAGATCACGTCGAGGCCCTCGGCTTCGGCCTGGAGGCGGACCTTCGCGGATCCGGGGACGACCATGAAGCGGACGTTCTCGGCCTTCCGCCGGCCCCGGACCACCTCGGCGGCGGCACGGAGATCCTCGATCCGGGAGTTCGTGCACGATCCGAGGAAGACGGTGTCGACCTCGATCTCGCGCAGCGGGGTGCCCGGGGTCAGGCCCATGTAGGCGAGCGCGTTCGCGGCGGCGACCTTGTCGTTCTCATCGGCGAAGTCGTCAGGCGAGGGCACCGCGGCCGACAGCGGCAGGCCCTGACCGGGGTTCGTCCCCCACGTGACGAAGGGTTCGATGTCGGCGGCCTCGAGGACCACCTCGGCGTCGAAGGTCGCGCCCTCATCGGTGTAGAGGGTCTTCCAGTACTCCACGGCGGCGTCCCAGTCCTCGCCCTCGGGGGCGTGGGGGCGGCCCTTGACGTAGTCGAAGGTCGTCTCGTCGGGGGCGACCATGCCCGCGCGAGCGCCGGCCTCGATGGACATGTTGCAGATCGTCATCCGCGCCTCCATCGACAGGGAGCGGATCGCCGAGCCGCGGTACTCGAGCACGTAGCCCTGTCCGCCGCCGGTGCCGATCTTCGCGATGATCGCGAGGATGATGTCCTTGGCCGTCGAGCCCTCGGGCAGCTGCCCGTCGACGGTGATCGACATCGTCTTGAACGGCTTGAGGCTGAGCGTCTGGGTGGCGAGGACGTGTTCGACCTCGGAGGTGCCGATGCCGAAGGCGAGCGCCCCGAACGCTCCGTGGGTCGAGGTGTGCGAGTCGCCGCAGACGACGGTCGTGCCCGGCTGGGTGAGCCCGAGCTGGGGGCCGACGACGTGGACGATGCCCTGATCGGCGTCGCCGAGGCTGTGGAGCCGGATCCCGAACTCCTCGGCGTTCTTCCGCAGGGTCTCGATCTGCGTGCGCGAGGTCGGTTCGGCGATCGGCTTGTCGATGTCCCACGTGGGCGTGTTGTGGTCCTCGGTGGCGATCGTCAGGTCGGGGCGGCGCACGGGGCGCCCGGCGAGTCGGAGTCCGTCGAAGGCCTGCGGGCTGGTCACCTCATGGACGAGGTGGAGGTCGATGTAGATGAGGTCCGGCGCTCCGTCCTCCCCCTCGGAGACGACGTGATCGGCCCAGACCTTCTCGGCCAATGTGCGTGGCATGGTTCCTCCCGCCGGTACGGAGATCCTCCGTACGCGTTGTGCTTCTTCTCGGCGTCCGAGTGCGGTCGCCTGGGGCATCCGATCGGCTCGCCGGATGCTCACCGATGGGTGTGGACAGGAATCTACTCGCCCGTATCGCATTCCGAACTTGCATCTCGCTCAATGAGACGCCCACAATGGTGACTATGACAAGCAATGGTAGCGGCGTCGGCGTCATCGACAAGGCCGCAATGGTTCTCTCCGCCCTCGAGGCCGGACCTGCGTCTCTGGCCGAGCTCGTCTCGCTCACCGGACTCGCTCGACCGACCGCTCACCGTCTCGCCGTCGCCCTCGAGTTCCACCGCATCGTCGGCCGTGACCTCCAGGGACGCTTCGTCCTCGGTCCGCGACTGGCCGAGCTCTCGTCTGCCGCCGGCGAGGATCGCCTCCTCGCCGCCGCCGGACCGGTGCTCGGGCAGTTGCGCGACCAGACCGGTGAATCGGCGCAGCTCTTCCGCCGCCAGGGCGATCTGCGCCTGTGCGTGGCCGCGGCCGAACGCCCCGTGGGTCTGCGCGACTCGGTGCCGATCGGGGCGACCCTGAGCATGCGGGCCGGGTCCGCTGCCCAGGTGCTGCTGGCCTGGGAGGAGCCCGACCGCCTCCACACCGGCCTGCGCGGCGCCCGGTTCTCCGCGACCATGCTCTCCGGTGTCCGCCGCCGAGGCTGGGCGCAGTCGATCGCCGAACGCGAACGCGGCGTCGCCTCCGTCTCCGCCCCCGTGCGCGGACCGAGCAACCGGGTCGTCGCCGCGGTCTCGATCTCCGGACCCGTCGACCGCCTCACCCGCCAGCCGGGCCGGCTCCACGCGAAGGCCGTCGTCGACGCCGCCCGGGCACTCACCGAGGCCCTCGTCCGAGGCTGACGGCGCGATGATCGCCGCCCAGAGACGCCGCATCATCGTCGAGACGATCGAACGCGACGGCGCCGTCTCGATCTCCGCCCTCACCGAACTCCTCGACGCCTCGGCGGTGACCATCCGCCGTGACCTCGATCAGCTCGCCGACGAGGGCCGACTCCACCGCACCCACGGCGGCGCGGTCATCGCCTCGAGCGCTCGCGAGTCGAGCTACGCGGAGAAGCTCGAACAGGCGCTGGCCGAGAAGACCGCGATCGCGATCGCCGCGGCCGCCCACGTGCGCCCCGGCGACGTCGTGGCACTGGGGCCCGGGACGACGACCGAGCTGCTCGCCAAGGAGCTCGTCGGGCGCACCGGTCTGCGCGTGGTGACGAACTCCCTCCTCGTCGCCGAAGCCATGGTCGGCTCCCCCGACAACGAGGTCATCGTCGTCGGCGGCGCCCTCCGCCATCCGATCCGCGCCCTCGTCGGAGGGAGCACCGTGACCCAGTTGCAGGGGCTGCGCGTCGACACGGCATTCCTCTCCGGCAACGGTCTCGCCGCGGACTTCGGCCTCTCCACCCCGGCCGTCCCCGTCGCCGACACCGACCGGGCGATGGCCTCGCGGGCCGAGCGCGTCGTCGCCCTCGTCGACCACACGAAGATCGGCGTCCGCTCCTCCGTCCTCACCGTCCCCACGGACGAGATCGGCACGGTCGTCACCGATGGGAAGAGCGACGCGGGAGGGATCGAAGCCCTGCGCACGGCCGGGGTCGACGTCGAGGTCGCCTGAGACGACCGCGGAATAACGATCAAAACTTTTCAAACCCGTTCACTAGCGATCACGCGAACTCTGTTCTAGAGTGTCGATCTGAGACGGCTGTCATGATGCGCAGCCATTCACCGACGACGCTGGAGGACCCGTGGACGACATCCGACTCGACGCGCAGTGGATCGACTATCTGCTCATCGCGATCTACTTCGTCTTCGTCCTCGGAATCGGCTGGTTCGCCAAACGCGGCATCTCCTCGAGCATCGAATTCCTTCTCTCCGGACGCAGCCTTCCCGCCTGGGTGACCGCACTGGCCTTCGTATCCGCGAACCTCGGCGCCGTGGAGATCATGGGCATGTCGGCGACCGGTGCTCAGTACGGCATGCCGACGATGCACTACTTCTGGATCGGCGCCGTCCCGGCGATGCTCTTCCTCGGCGTCGTGATGATGCCCTTCTACTACGGTTCGAAGGTCCGCTCGGTCCCCGAGTTCATGCGCAGACGCTTCGGCACGGGAGCCCACCTCGTCAATGCGCTCTCCTTCGCGATCGCGCAGATCCTCATCGCCGGCGTCAACCTCTTCCTCCTGGGCACGATCGTCAACCGTCTTCTCGGCTGGCCGCTGTGGCTTGCGCTCGTCGTCGCCGCGGCGATCGTCCTCTCCTACATCACACTCGGCGGTCTCACTGCTGCGATCTACAACGAGGTGCTCCAGTTCTTCGTCATCGTCGCCGCCCTCCTCCCGCTGACGATCATCGGACTCAACCGCGTCGGCGGCTGGGACGGCCTCGTCGAGAGAGTGAGCAATGATGGGATGCTCGGGGCGGAGCAGCTGAGCAGCTGGCCCGGCGAACAGCTCTCGGGCTTCTCCAACCCCGTGCTCTCGGTGATCGGGATCGTCTTCGGTCTCGGATTCGTCCTCTCATTCGGCTACTGGACGACGAACTTCGTCGAGGTGCAGCGGGCCATGGCCTCGAAGAGCATCAACGCTGCCCGACTGACTCCGATCCTCGGTGCCTTCCCGAAGATGCTCATCCCCTTCATCGTCGTCGTTCCCGGTATGATCGCCGCTGTGCTCGTCACCCAGCTCACGCAGTTCAAGCAGATCTCGATGACCGTCGACGAGGCGACCGCCCAGGCCCAGACCGGTGTGACCTACAACGACGCGCTCCTCCTGCTCATGCGCGAGGTCCTGCCCAACGGTCTCCTCGGCGTCGCGATCGCCGGTCTCCTGGCGGCATTCATGGCCGGGATGGCCGCGAACATCTCCGCGTTCAACACGGTCTTCAGCTACGACCTGTGGCAGCAGTACGTGGTCAAGGACCGCGAGGACGACTACTACCTCAAGGTCGGGCGGTACGCCACGGTGGGAGCGTGCGTCGTCGCAATCTTCACCGCCCTCATCGCCGGCAACTTCTCCAACCTCATGGACTACCTGCAGACGCTGTTCGGCTTCTTCAACGCTCCGCTGTTCGCGACATTCATCCTCGGCATGTTCTGGAAGCGCATGACCGCGACCGCCGGCTGGGTCGGTCTCGTCGGGGGCACCCTCTCAGCCGTGGCCGTCTTCATCCTCAGCGAAACCGGCGTGTTCGACCTGCCCGGACAGGGCGCAGCGTTCCTCGCCGCCAGCACGGCCTTCGTCGTCGACATCGTCCTCTCGGTGATCGTCACCTATCAGACCACTCCGAAACCGGCTGCGGAGCTGCGCGGACTCGTCTACTCGGAGACGCCGAAGGCCGACTTCGCCGATGCGAACGAACCGACGCCTCCGATCTGGAAGCGTCCGGTGCCCGTCGCCGGCGTCGCCCTGGTCCTTGTCATCATCCTCAACGTGACCTTCGGGTGAAGGAGAAGGAGAGCGCAATGAGCACACCGAACGAACTGACCAAGACCGCAGGCGCCTTCGACATCCGCAACGTCATCGGAGCCCTGTTGGGGATATTCGGAATCATCCTTGCCCTCGTCGGCATCATCGGTTTCACTCCGGACGAGGCGGCCCGGACCGGGGGAATCGACGCCAACCTCTGGACCGGCATCGGTCTCATCCTCACCGCGGCGGTCTTCTTCATCTGGGCGCGGATGCGTCCGATCCGCATCGTCGACGAGGATGCAGGCGAGTAGCCTCAACCGCGGATCAGGCGATGCGCCCTGCGCCCTCCCCCGCACTGACGGCGAAGATGTCGGGGGCGAGATATCCGCGTGCTGCGAACGCGGCCGTGATCGCCTCACCGACCACGTCGACGTCGGCGGCCTCGACAAGAGCGATCGCCGATCCCCCGAAGCCGCCTCCGATCATCCGGGCCCCCAGCGCGCCTCCCTCAAGCGCCGCTGCGACAGCAGCGTCGAGTTCGACGCATGAGACCTCGTAGTCCTCGGCGAGAGAGCGGTGGGAGGCGGTGAGGAGTGCGCCGATGCCGCGGATTCCGCCGCCACCGTCGAGATGGTCGATAGTCGCCCGCACCCGCGCGTTCTCACTGCGGACGTGCCGCACCCGCTTGCCCTGCTCATCGGTGAGCGGGCTGAGGTCGGTGTCGTCGTCGAGGTCGCGGAGGCTCTCGATCCCGAGGACTCTCGCGGCTTCCTCGCAGGTGCGTCGCCGCCGGCCGTAGCCGCTTTCGCTGTGGGAGTGGCTCACGCGGGTGTCGATGACGAGCAGGCGCAGCCCCTCGGCATCGAGATCGAACGGGATCTGACGCGTGCTCAGATCCCGACAGTCGAGAAAGAGCGCGTGACCGGCCGCGGTCATGATCGAGGCCGCCTGGTCGACGATCCCCGTGGGAGCGCCGACGAAGTCGTTCTCCGCCCGCTGGGTGAGCAGCACCTTCTCACGATCGTCGAGGCCGAGGCAGCAGATGGCGTCGAGGGCGATGAGTACGGCGACTTCGAGCGCATGGGACGACGAGAGACCGGCTCCGACGGGCACAGTCGAGGAGACGAAGAGATCGAGGCCGCCGACACGGTCTCCAGTGGTCTTGGCGATCTCGTCGACGACTCCGGCCGGGTGGCTGATCCATCCCTGCACCGCACCGGGGACGAGCTCATCGGCCGTGAACTGTCCGGCGAGCCGCCGCCCCGCGGCGTCTCTGTGGTCGGAGACGATGCGGATGCTCTCCACTCCCCGAGGCGGCTCCGCGCTGCCTCGCATGTGACCGGCCGGTCGCCGACCGATGGCCACGTGCACGGCCCGGTCGATGGCGATCGGAAGGACGAGACCTGAGTTGTAGTCGGTGTGCTCGCCGATGAGGTTCACACGCCCGGGAGCGCGGAAGGTGCCGAGAGGTGTGTAGCCGAAGAGGGCCGCGAACTCGCGGCCCAGGCTCTCCGGGGTCGGTGCGTCGACCGTGCTCATCGGCTCTCCTCCTTCAACGCCCGCAGTCGGGCGGCGGTCTCCTCGGCGGAGACGTCGCTGACGAAGGCCCCCATGGCCGCTTCCGATCCGGCGAGGAACTTGAGCTTGTGCTCGGCCCGGCGGGGGCTGGTGATCTCGAGGTGCATCCACTGCGCCCCCGCGTCCTCGCAGCCCACCGGCACCTGATGCCATGCTGCGATGTAGGGGGTCGGGGTGGAGTAGAGACCGTCGAGGCGGCGGAGGAGTTCGGGGTAGACCTCGGCGAGGTCCGCACGCTCGGCCTCGGTGAGGTCGGCCAGTGTCGCGACCTGCCTGTGCGGGACGAGGTGAACCTCGATCGGCCACCGCGCGGCGAAGGGGACGAAGGCCGAGAAGTGCTCGGAGGTGAGCACCATCCGTTCGCCTGCCGCCTGTTCTGCGGCGAGAAGATCGCCCATGAGCGGCCGGCCAGTCGCCTGCTGATACCTCGCTGCCCGCGCGGTCGTCCGGGCTGCACGCGCAGTGACATAGGGGTAGGCGTAGATCTGGCCGTGTGGGTGGTGCATCGTCACCCCGATGTCCTCTCCGCGGTTCTCGAAGACGAAGACCTGTTCGATGCCGGGCAGGGCCGAGAGCTCGGCCGTCCTCTGCGCCCAGGCGTCGATGACAGTACGCACCCTCCGGGAATCGAGGCCGGCGAACGAGTCGTGGTGGTCCGCGGTGAAGACGACGACCTCGCACCGTCCGACGTTGGGGGCGGCGAGGTGGGACTGCGCGTCGGCCGGGGCGGCGACCGCCTCGGCGAAGGCCTCACCGGGGTCGGAGGGAATCGTCCCGAGGGCGGGGCCGAGCGACGGGAACCTGTTCTCGAAGACGACGACATCGAAATCCGAGGCGGGGATCTCCGT
Organism: Brevibacterium sp. 2SA; assembly: GCF_005502845.1. Classification (NCBI taxonomy): domain Bacteria; kingdom Bacillati; phylum Actinomycetota; class Actinomycetes; order Micrococcales; family Brevibacteriaceae; genus Brevibacterium; species Brevibacterium sp. 2SA. The sequence goes on from NZ_SCMW01000013.1 coordinate 63,979, forward strand.
CGGCCGCTCGGGAGTCGACGGGCACAGCGGGCAGTCTGCGGCATCCGGGAGATGGGTCCGGCTCTGGCGGTGGGTGGCCACAGCGACCCACTCACCGGTGAGCATGTCGAAGCGCAGCGCTCCGCCGCGGGGGCGATCAGCAGTGGGACGGCTGTCGGGGCGGATCTCGGTGGGGCTCGAGCCGGAGTCCTCGAAGAAGAGGAGCTGCCGACCGTCGGAGAGTTCGGTCCGTCGGAACAGAGTCATCAAACCTCCCAAAACTGATCATTTTCGATCATAATGCTAACACCCTGCGGTCGGGCGAGAGGCGAGGCACGTACAATCGTCGACCAGGACCACCGACCACGACGATACTCGGGAGCCGCATGACCGACTTCATCGACCTCGCCTATGGGACAAGCACTGCTGTCGTCTCCCCGGTCGGCGCGAGCCTGCGCGACTATACGGTTGCGGGACGATCCGTCGTCGTCGAGACGGGCACCTCCGACGGCGCGGTGCTCGCGCCGTGGCCCAACCGCATCGCCGACGGACGCTACGAGTTCGACGGCACGGTCCACCAGCTTCCGATCACCGAGCCGGCACGGAACACCGCTCTGCACGGGCTGGTCATCGACGTCGAATGGGACGTCGTCGAGGCGACGGAGACTTCGGTGACGCTCACGACGCAGCTCTCCCCTTCACCCGGGTACCCGTTCCGATTCCTTCTCACCGTCCGCTACGACCTCGGCGAGGAGGGACTGCGGGTCCACGCGCGTGCTGAGAACATCGGCACCGAAGCGGCTCCGTTCGGCTTCGGCTTCCACCCGTGGTTTCATCCGGGGGCCGAGTACGTCGACGCCGCGCAGCTGGTCATTCCCGCCGGAACCTGGCTCGTCCCCGATGAGCGCCTCATCCCCGTGGAGTCGCGCCCGTTCGACGACGGTTCGGAGGTCCCTCTCGACCACGAAGCGGAGATGTCCGATTGCCTCACGTGCAAGGACTTCCGCGCCCTGCGCAGCGTGGACGGGACGCAACTCGACGATGCGTTCGGTCAGCCGCGCCGAGACCCCGACGGCCGGTCGCGGGCGCGGCTCAGGGGTGCCGACGGTCGGGAGACGGTCATCGACGTCGACTCGGGATTCCGCAACTGGCAGGTCTACACGGGGGACGAACTCGGCGACGGACTCTCCCGCCGCGCGCTCGCGATCGAGCCGATGACCTGCCCGCCCAATGCCTTCGCGACCGGAGAAGACGTCGATGTCGTCGAGCCCGGCGGAACACTCGCGGTCGAGTGGGGCATCCGACTGGTCTGAGCCCGGTGCCTCTCCCGGTCCGCTCCCTTTCGACCTGCTCCGCTTGAATGGAACCTGTGTGTTCGCGTCGATGATCGGCGCGCTGTGACGGACAGCCAGCGGCCGGTGAAGATGCCCTGATAGATTGCGAAGACGCAGGTGGGCGGCGTCACATCGTCCATCTGGCAATCAGCACCGCCGAGAGAGAGGTCGACTATGACGACGTCCCCGCAGGACCCGAACC
>NZ_SCMW01000014.1:0-61786 GCF_005502845.1 Brevibacterium sp. 2SA
CCAACTGGACCGCGTCGGCTTTGAACTCCGGCGTGAACGTCCTGCGATTCGTAGACATGATTCCCTGTCGTGCCTTCCTGGTAACGACTGTCTACGAGAAGTGTCACACCCCAAAGAGCGGAAGGAGAATCGGTTTCAGTGCTGATCGCATGTCAGCCTCCTAAGGGGACGGGGATGATGCCCAACGCAATGAGCACACCGAGGACGAAGATGGGCAGAACATAGTAGACGACAAGCGGAATGAAGGTCTTCTCCGGCTGTGCTTCCGTGAGGCCCGCCGCAACGAAGATCGATCCCGAGGCCGGGGGTGAGGCACCTTCGGTCGAGGCGAAGACCAGGATCGCCACGACGGCGAGGAGCGGATCGATTCCGGCTGCCACCATCGAGAAGAGCGCGACCTGTCCGACGGCACTGAGCGTTGCCGACGACGACAGGGGGCCGGCGACCACGACGACGAGGACGCCGATGAGGGTGACGAGCAGCCACAGCGGAAGGTTCAGCATCTCGAGCAGCGCGGTGACATCAGAGTCGAGTCCTAAGGCTGCGAGCACCTCGGAGGCCATGATGGCGAAGAAGAGAATCGCTCCGATCGTGTAGAACCGCGGCACCGAACCGGCAAGGAAGTCCCACCACTGCCGTGGAGTCTTCGGCAGCTCCTTCCACGCGATCACAGCGCTGATGGCGATGATCAGGATGGGAATCCACATGATGAGTGAGATGTTCTCCAGGGATTGTCCGATCGAGGGGACGGATGAGAGAAGGTCTGCCAGTGGTCCGACGGTGATGAGGATCGGGATGATCGCGCCCGCGAAGACGAGCACCGAGGTCCAACCTCGGCGCAGTGATGATGCCAGGGGAACGTGGTCCGCTCCGGTCTCTGCGCGGATTCCGTCGCGATGCACGAACCACGCGGTGAGACCGATGCGCAGGAGCACTTGGTACGAACCAGCGACGAGCAGTGCCAGGTAGACCTGGGAGGTCGTGACCAGGGTCCCCGCGAAGCCGATCATGATGATCATCGATGCGCTGGGCGGCAGGGCGGCACCGAGGCCGGCGTTTCCGGCGATGACAGTGGCGGCTCGTTCGCGCCTCCACCCGGTGCGCACCATCCAAGGGCCGGTGATCGAACCCGAGGCGGCGGCATTGCCGGTGTTCGAACCGCCGGCCAGGGCACCCATGGCAGCTGAGGCGACAGTGTCGACGTAGGCCGGGCCTCCGGGCAGTCGCCCGAGGAGCGATGACAGGATGGCGATGAGCTTGTTCATCACCCCGGTCCGCTCGACGAAGTAGGTCATGAAGACGAACGCGACGGCGGCGAAGAGCACTTCGTTCTCAGAGGCCTCGACGAAGGCGTCGGCTGCGTACTGAGGAGCGTTCGCCCCTGCGAAGAGCAGTGTGACGATGAAGCCGAGCAGCATCGCTTCGGCCATATTGCGCTTGACGACGACGTTCCAGATGACAATGACGGTGATGAAGACTGCGAGAGCGATAAGGGCGAGAGGCATCGTTGTCCTCCCCTTTCTGATCAGATGACGGGACGCTGACTACGACCGGCTGACGGCCGACGAGCGGATGTCCGACTGCCGGCGCTGTTCATCGGCGATGACAGCCCTGCCGGCCGCAAGCACCTGTTCGGCCGAGTCGGCCGGCACGACGAGGACTCCATCAGCATCGGCGACGATGTAGTCACCGTGTCGACAAACGGCACCGGCGACGGCGATCGTCGTGCGCAGGCGACCGGGCCCCGATTTGAACGGGCCGGCCGGTGAGACGCCCTTCGCCCACACGGGGAAGCCGAGCTGCGCGATCTCGTTGACGTCGCGGATCGCTCCGTCGATGATCATGCCTGCGATGCCGCGCAGCAGCGCGCGCTCGGCGATGAGCTCACCGATGAGCGCTCGATTCGTCTCTCCCCCACCGGCAATGACGAGGATGTCCCCGGGACGCGTGAGCGGAAGCGCGCGATGGATGGCCTGGTTGTCCCCGGGGCGGGTAAGGACGGTGAAGGCGGGTCCTGCGATGGGTGCACTGGTCCACATCGGCTTGATATCGGAGTCGAGGAATCCCAGACGGTCTCCACCGTCTCCGAGCGCCGAGGTGGGCACGGCCGCGAGTGCGTCCGCCAGGTGTCCCGTTCCCTCCCGCGTCAGCTCGAGGTGGACCGAACGGGCCGCCTCCGCCATCGGCCACGGCCGTTCGCGATCAGCGAGGAGGTCGAGGCTGTCGCCCAGCTCGGCAGCGCGCCGAAGGGCATGGGTCCGAGTTCCCTTGAGCAATCGGTCGAGCGTGTCCTCTCCCTGGGCCAGCTCGCCTGCGATCTGGGCACGCACCCATTCGACCTCCCCCGTCTCTTCACCGGCGCGCATCGCTTCGGTGATGAGAGCGCCGAGGCCCTTCATGAAGACACTGCGGAGGAGCTTCCGCTGGGAGGCGTCTCCGATCCGTCCCTGAATCGGCTCTGCGTGGGCGCCGATCGTCCGCAGGAGATCGGCGGCCTCGTCGGAGTGCGGCCCGGAGAGGAGAACGTGAACCTGGGCACCGTAGCGCGGGACTGAGCCGATGACCGCACCATCGGCGAATCGAGCCCGGCTGCCGACTGCCTCGGCGACGTCCCGTTTCCTCAGCGGCGATGCCGCATTGAGATCGAGGTAGACCGCGCCGTCCCGAATCGCCTCGGCGGCTTCTTCGGCGACGGCCACCGATGGCTTCGCTGTCGTGAGACTGAGGATGAGATCGGACTCCGCGACCGCCTCGGCGACACTGCCAGCCGTCGTCACGCCCGCGGGGACGTCCACCGTGCGCGGATCGAACCCGACGACGTCATTCCCCTCCTGGGCGAAGGCCTTCGCGTACAGGGATCCGGCTTCGCCGAGACCGAGAACTGCAACACGCATCTTTGCGCTCCTATCATTTGGTGATAGTATCTATCATTGTGTAGTAGGTGATGATCATTCTGCTCGGCCTCACGCGCCACGTCAAGACCCTTGGGCCGATGCGAGTGTTCTGATTCCCTCTGCGAAGATGGATCCGGCAGGGCCGGTCATCCGAAGAACGTCATCGACAAGGGGAGGACGCACCATGGCAGCGACGAACAATCAGGGGCGCACGCTTGATCGTGCGCTCGATGTTCTCGAGTGCGTGACGAGCACGCATGAGCCGATCACCCTCACGGAGATCTCGCGTGCAACCGGCCTACATCTCGCGACTGCGCAGCGTGTGATCGGGCAGCTCGTCAAGCGCGACTATCTCCGGAACACGCCTCGCGGCTACACCCTCGGCCCGCAGGTGCTGCCGATGTCGCACTCCTTCGTGCTGCAGGACCGGCTTGCTCTCGTCAGTCCGAGCGTGCTGTCGGCGCTGACCGACCACACCTCGCTGACGTCGTCAGTGTTCGTCCGCGTCGCCGATCGGCGCGTGCTCGTATCTCGCGTTGAGGCGCCCAACCCGTTGAGTTATCAGTTTCCCGTCGGACAGGTGCTCGGCCTTTTCGTCGGCGGCGGGAAGGTGATGCTCGCCCATGCCGATGAGGACGACCGCGAACGGCTCCTCGGCAGCTACGAACCTTTGACCTTGGCGAACGGTCGCGTGCAGGATCTCGGTGCGCTGCGTGCCGATCTCGAACAGGTACGCGAGGCAGGGTACTTCCTCGCGGAGTCCGAGCGCAGTCGCGACAGCCTCAGCTCCACCGCCCCCATCTGGTCTCCCGACGACCGACTGCTGGGGACGATCAACGTCGTCGCCAACTCCGGCGACGTCGGACGGGCCGAACTCGAAGAGCACACGTCCACTCTTCTCCAAGCGAGCCGACGGATCACCGCGCAGATGTGACCGAGCCGGCCGCATCGGCATACAAACCGGCGGCCTTGCGCACACAAGGATCACCTGCCCTCGCAACCCGACTCAGCGTCGACGAGTCATCAATTCAACTTGCCGTCAAAATACCACTGTGCAGCGATCCCAACTCATAGACTTGAGCCATGACCCAGAAGGAACAGCGCGAGCGCCTCGGCGATAACGACCTCGATCTCGAAGACGGTCTGGTCGAAGAAGCGGCTGCCACCGTCACCGAAGGGGCCGCGCGACTCAATCGGAAACTGCCCGAGCTGATCGTCACCGGCCTCTTCGGTGGTATCGACGTGGGCTTGGGGATCATGGCGATGATCCTCGTCAAGCAGGCCACAGGGTCGGACATCCTCGCCGGCATGGCCTTCGGCATCGGCCTGCTCGCACTCAAGCTGGCGCATTCCGAACTGTTCACCGAGGAGTTCCTGCTGCCGCTCAACGCTGTCCTCGCCGGGCAGGCGACCTGGCTTCAGATGGTGCGACTGTGGGTGGTCAGCCTGGCGACCAACCTCGTGGGCGGCGTGGCTTTCGCCTGGCTGATCGTCACCGGCCTGCCCGACTACCACTCTGTGCTCGTCGACACGGCGCTCGGCTACATCAATCAGTCCTCGCTCGTCGTCATGATCGCACTCTCACTGCTCGCGGGAGCGACGATCACTCTGGCCACGCGCATGCAGCAGGGAGCGACGAACCAGGTGGTCACGGCGATCGTCTGCATGGTCACCGGTCTCCTCGTCATCGGTCTGGGCATGCTTCACGGAGCGATCAATGTCATCATCATCGTCGCGGCCATGCTCGCCGGCGCGGACATCTCGCTCCTGCAGTTGGTGCAGTGGTTCGTCATCGTCATCGTCTTCAACATGCTCGGCGGGCTGCTCGTCATCGCACTGCCGAGGGTCGTGCGGACGCATCGGGTGCTCAGGGCAGTCCGGCGGGGCGAGATCAGCCTCGAAGAGCTCCAGGAGCAGGCCGCTTAGGAATGTGCTCCCCGGTAGACGGGAACGAGCGAGTTGCTATCGACGATCTGCTTGCCCAAGGGCATGAGCGAGACGGGGATGAGCTTGAGGTTCGCCCACCCCAAGGGGATGCCGATGATCGAGAGGAACAGCGGGATCGAGGTGACGACGTGCCCGATGGCCAGCCAGATGCCGGCGACGACGAGCCAGATGATGTTGCCGATGGTCGCGGCGATGCCGGCCGTACCGGTGTCGACGACCTCACGACCGAACGGCCACAGCGCGTAGTTGCCGATCCGGAATGACGCGATGCCCCACGGGATCGTGACGATGAGGATGCAGCAGATGATGCCGGCGATGTAGTAGCCGATGGCCAGCCACAGTCCGCTGAAGATCAGCCAGATGATGTTGAGCAGGGTCTTCATGGTGCACGTCTCCTCGGTCGCGAGTCTCCATCGTCGTTCACCGGTGCACGGCCGCGCAATACGGTTAGCCCCAATGCTCCCCGCCGGGCACGAAACCCTTCAGAACGCCAGGCCGGCGAACCAGCACCTCGTCGCCGGAGCGCACGTCGCGCCGCGTCAGTTCACAGGCGTTCGTCGCCCAGGCCGGCGAGGTCCCGGAACGACGGGAGGATGACGATCAGTGCGCCGAGCATCCCGGCGAAGAGCACCACGCCACCCCACCCTCCTTCATCACCGTCGGCGTTGAGCGCCAGCCCGGTGAGCAGCAGCGGCACCACCGCACCGACGACCCCGAGAATGACGACGATCCGCGAGAAGGTCAGCAGCCGCGCGCTCGACTGTCCCGTCACCGCTGTGGGGAGGACGACGAGCAGGATGAGAGCGATGACGATCCCCAGACCGATGAACCCCACGAGGAGGACGACCTCGACACCGGATGGGTTCTCGACGGGACCCTCAGAGGTGAACGGGAGCGACATCGCGTAGCCGACGGTGGTGGCCACGGACCACGAGAGGTCGGGGCCGTTGGTCTGGTCGTCGCGGTACATCGGCACAAACGTTCCGACGATGAGCAGCACAGCGGTGATCAGGCAGTGGCCGGTGACGATGATGCGCTCGATGCGCTCGACGCGCAGGCGAAGTTCGAACACCTCGGCGGATGACGACGACATCACCGGTCGACCGCGCGCATCGATCGGGCCACCGGTCCCAGAACCCTCGGTCACAGTCACATCACCCCTGACGGCAGTGTCATCGTGGGCTCAGCATAACCCCACCCTCGCCGAGGCGACCGCCACCTGACCGCTCCGACGCCGAGGTGGCATCGCGCCTCCCTTCCCGGGGTACGACAGCGCCGCACCGCGAACGGATTCGCGGTGCGGCGCTGTCGCTCGGTCAGGGCTGCCGGTCGATCAGCCGACGATGTCGACGGCTCCCAGGGTCTTCTTGCCGCGGCGGAGCAGGACGACTCCCCCACCGGCGGTGTCGAGGACGTCGTCGGAGGTCAGCGTCTGATCCTCACCGGTCACCTTGACGTTGTTGACGTAGGCGCCGCCGTCCTTGATCGCGCGGCGGGCCTCGCCCTTCGACTTGACGATGCCGGCGGTGACGAAGGCATCGGCGACGGGCAGCCCGGCGCCCAGGGCCGCCTCGGGAACCTCGCCGCGCGGCAGCTCGGCCGTCGCCGCACCCAAGGTCGCCGGGTCGAGAGCGGTGAGCTCTCCCCCACCGAAGAGTGCGGCGGCTGCGGCGATCGCCTGGTCGTACTGTTCACGCCCGTGGACGAGGGTGGTGACATCCTCGGCGAGGACCTTCTGCGCCAGACGGGTGTGCGGGGCTGCTTCGAACTCGGCACCGATGGCTTCGAGCTCCTCGAGGGGACGGAACGAGAACACCTTGAGGTACTTCATGACGTCGCGGTCGTCGGCGTTGAGCCAGAACTGGCTGAACGCGTACGGGCTGGTCAGCGACGCATCGAGCCACACCGTGCCCGATTCGGTCTTCCCGAACTTCGTGCCGTCGGCCTTCGTGATGAGCGGGGTCGCCATCGCGTGGACGTTGGCGGCCTCGACTCGTCGGATGAGGTCGACGCCCGAGGTGAGGTTGCCCCACTGGTCCGACCCGCCGGTCTGCAGGGTGCAGCCGTAGCGGCGGTAGAGCTCGAGGTAGTCGTTGCCCTGGAGGACCTGGTAGGAGAACTCGGTGAACGACAGACCGCTCTCGTTCTTCAGGCGCGCGGACACGGACTCCTTGGCGAGCATCCGGTTGACCGGGAAGTGCTTGCCGATGTCGCGGAGGAAGTCGATCGCTGAGATCTCCGAGGTCCAGTCGTAGTTGTTGACGACTTGGGCGGCGTTCGGTCCGGTGAAGTCGAGGAAGCGCTCGACCTGGGCGCGGATCTTGCCGACCCATTCCTCGACGATCTCGCGCGGGTTGAGGGTGCGCTCCCCCGACATCCGCGGATCGCCGATGAGGCCGGTGGCCCCGCCGACGAGAGCGAGCGGATTGTGGCCGGCCTGCTGGAGCCTGGAGGCGGTGATGAGCTGGACGAGGTTGCCCATGTGCAGGCTCGGCGCGGTCGGATCGAACCCGACGTAATAGGTCAGCGACTCCTGGTCCAGAGCTGTCTGGAGCACGGTCTCGTCGGTCGATACCGCCACGAGCCCGCGGGCTTTGAGGTCACTGAATACGTCGGTCACTTCGGTCCTTTCGCAACTGTTTGGACTTGCCGGCATCGAACCGGCAGGGTTAATTCTACGGCGTGCGCGACCTCGTTCAGTTCCTGTCCGGATCGCGATGACCTCGCCGAGGCGGTCCGCCGTGCCGTACGAGCCCCGCCCCTTCACACGCTCCGGGGCGAGTCCGCGAAGGTCCGCAGTCGGGCCACCTCGGCGCGGGCGTTCTCGAGCTGCGCGGCCACGGCCGAGCGTGCGGTCCCGCCCTTCGCATCCCGTGAGTCGATCGACCCGAGTGTCGTGAGGACCTCGCGGACCTCGGCGGTGAGGTGTTCGGAGATGCCGGCGTAGTCCTCATCGGTGAGATCCCAGAGCTCGAGGTCCCGGGATTCGGCGAGCTGCACGCACGCACCGGAGAGCTCATGGGCGACGCGGAACGGCACGCCGCGGCGGACGAGCCATTCGGCGATGTCGGTGGCGAGCGCGAACCCGCGTGGAGCGAGGTGGGCCATCCGTTCGGTGTCGAACGTCAGCGTCGCGACCATCCCGGTGAACGCCGGCAGCAGGAGCTCGAGCGTGTCCGTGGCATCGAATACCGGCTCCTTGTCCTCCTGCAGATCCCGGTTGTACGCGAGCGGCAGCGCCTTGAGCGTGGCGAGCAGTCCCGTGAGGTCGCCGATGAGGCGCCCGGCCTTGCCGCGGGTGAGCTCGGCGACGTCGGGGTTCTTCTTCTGCGGCATGATCGACGACCCCGTCGAATACGCGTCGTGGAGGGTGACGAACGAGAACTCCTTCGTCGCCCACGCGATGACCTCCTCACTCAGCCGCGAGAGGTCGATGCCGATCATCGCGGTGATGAAGAGGTATTCGGCGAACACGTCACGCGAGGCGGTGCCGTCGATCGAGTTCTCCACCGAATCGGCGAACCCGAGGTCCGCGGCCACCGCCTGCGGGTCGAGCCCCAGCGACGACCCGGCCAAGGCACCCGACCCGTACGCGGAGACACCGGCCCGATCATCGAAGTCGACGAGTCGCTCGACATCGCGCAGCAGCGGCCACGCATGCGCGAGCAAGTGGTGGGCCAGGAGCACCGGCTGCGCATGCTGGAGATGCGTGCGCCCGGGCATCGGCGCCTCGGGGTGCTCCTCCGCCTGGGCGATGAGGACGTCGACGGTGTCGAGAACGAGGCCGGCGATCTCACGAGCGTGATCGCGCAGGTACATCCGCCCCATCGTCGCGATCTGGTCATTGCGCGACCGTCCGGCCCGCAGCTTCCCGCCGAGCTCGGGTCCAGCGATCTCGATGAGCCCCCGCTCGAGCGAGGAGTGGACGTCCTCATCGGACTCCGCGGCGACGTACTCGCCCGACTCGACGCGGCGACCGAGTTCGTCCAGCGCTGCCAGCATCCCGGACAGTTCGTCCTCGGTGAGCAGTCCCGCACGGTGGAGGACGGCCGCATGCGCCTTCGACCCGGCGATGTCGTACTTCGCCAGGCGCCAGTCGAAGTCCGTCGACTTGCTCAGCGCCGCCAGCGCATCGGCCGGTCCATCGGAGAACCGTCCGCCCCACAGGCTCAGTCGTTCACTCACTCGCAGTCCTTTCATGCCGTCGTCGCGGCAGCTCGTCCTGTGCCGTCCAACGGCGTTTCGTCCCGCACGTCCGCAGGACACATCTTCGTTGTCATTGTCTCACCGCCGCCGAGGCGGTCAGTCGGTTCTACTCCCCCGCGCTGCCGGCGGCGAGTTCGAGGAACGTCTCGGCCAGTGCCTGCCCGCCGACGGCGGCATCGGCGATGACGAGGACAGTGTCGTCCCCGGCGATCGTGCCGAAGATCCCCGTCATCGACGACCGGTCGATCGCCGAGGCGAGATACTGCGCGGCCCCGGGCGGGGTCCGCAGCACGACCGCATTGTCCTGCGCCGCAGCAGACACGAGCAGCTCCTCGAGCAGCCTCGGCAGCTTCGCGTCGAGGCTGTCGCCCGTTGACTGCTGGAGGCTGCGGTCACCGCCCTCACCGGGAACGGCGTACACGGATCCCGAGGTCGATCGGATCTTCACGGCCCCCACCTCGGCGAGGTCGCGCGACAGCGTCGCCTGGGTCACGGAGATGCCCTGCGTCGCGAGCTCATCGGCGAGCTCGATCTGCGAGTGCACGGACCGGCGGGTGATGAGATCGATGATCTTCTGCTGCCGGGCGGTCTTCGTCAGCGGCGCCGCGGTCGGGTTCTCGCTCATCGGGACTCCGAACCGGATTCCAGGAGGAACGTCAGCAGGGCCTTCTGCGCGTGAAGGCGGTTCTCCGCTTCGTCGAAGACTGCCGAGGCGGGGCCGTCGATGACCTCGGCCGTGACCTCCTTGCCCCGGTAGGCGGGCAGGCAGTGGAGGAACAGCGCGTCGTTGCCGGCGTTCATGAGCTCCTGCGTGACCTGGTACTTGACGAACGGGGAGTCCTCGTCGTCGCGGCCGGTAGCATCCTGGCCCATCGACACCCACGTGTCGGTGATGAGGACATCGGTGCCATGGGCGGCGGCGACGGGGTCGTCGGTGACGGTGATCGATCCGCCGGTCTGTGCGGCCAGGGCGGTCGCCTCGGCGATGATCGCCTCATCGGGCTGGTGGCCGGTGGGGGCGGCGATGCGCACGTGCATGCCGGCGCTGACCCCGCCGAGGGCGTACGAGTTCGCCATGTTGTTCGCGCCGTCGCCGAAGTAGGCCATGGTCAGACCGGCGAGCTGACCCCGCCGTTCGCGGATGGTGAGGAGGTCGGCGAGGATCTGGCACGGGTGGAAGTCGTCGGAGAGGGCGTTGATGACCGGCACGCTCGAGTGTTCGGCCATCTCTTCGAGCCCGGCCTGGGCGTACGTGCGCCAGATGATCGCCGAGACCATCCGCGCCATGACCTGCGCGGTGTCGGCGATCGACTCCTTGTGTCCGAGCTGCGCCTCACCGGGGTTGATGATGAGCGGCTGCCCACCGAGCGCTGCGATGCCGGCGGCGAACGACACTCGGGTCCGCGTCGAGGTCTTGTCGAAGATCACCGCGGCCGTCTGGGGGCCTTCCAGCGGGGTGCGCGAGTAAGGTGCGGCCTTGAGCTCGGCGGCGAGGTCGAGGACCTGCGTGAGCTCTGCCGGGCTGAGGTCGGTGTCCTTGAGGAAATGGCGGGTCATCGTGGTCCTAGTCAGAGTCGGTGGGAGTCAGAGTCGGTGGGACGGGCAGGTGGCAAGAGCGCCGAGGTGGTGTCGCCTGCTCAGTCCTCGGGTCGGAGGAGGCCGGGCAGGGCGGCGAGGAACGGGGCGATCTCCTCGTGCGTGATCGTCAGCGGCGGGGCCAGGCGCAGACGCTCGGGCGTGACGGGGTTGACGATGAACCCGGCCTCGAGCGCGCGGGCGGCGACGGCCTTCGCGTCGGGGTGCTCGCCGGCGAGTTCGACGCCGAGGAGGAGCCCGGCACCGGACACCGCGCTGACCCCGGGAATCTCCTCGAGTTCCGTGGCCAGCTCATCGCCGAGGCGGCGGGCATGGTCGAGCAGTCCCTCGGTCTCGATCGTGGTGAGAACGGCGAGCGCGGCGGCGCACGCGATAGGGTTGCCGCCGAACGTCGTCCCGTGCTGGCCAGCACTGAGCAGCGAGGTGTTGGCCTCGCCGACGGTGATCGTCGCGCCGATCGGCATGCCGCCTCCCAAGCCCTTCGCCGAGGTGATGATGTCGGGGACGACGCCCTCGCCGATCTCCGGATCCTGGTGGGCGAACCACGACCCGGTCCGGCCGACGCCCGTCTGGACTTCGTCGAGGACGAGGAGCGCCCCGGCTGCCGTCGTCAGGTCCCGGGCCGCGCGCAGGTATCCGGCGGGGTGTCGGCGCACCCCGACCTCACCCTGGATCGGTTCGATGAACACGGCGGCGGTCGTGTCGTTGACTGCGGCGGCGAGCGCGTCGACATCACCGTAGGGCACGTGGACGACACCGGGGACGCCGGGGGCGAAGGGTTCACGGTAGGCGGCCTTCGCGGTGAGGGCGAGCGCACCCATCGTCCGACCGTGGAAGGCACCGTCGACGGCGATGATGATCGGCCGCCCTCCGCCGCCGGCCCGGCGGGCCATCTTCAGGGCCGCTTCGTTCGCCTCGGCGCCGGAGTTCGAGAGGAACACCGCGGACCCTTCGGGCAGGTCGAGGATCTCGTGGATCTTCTCAGCGAGCGCGATCTGCGGGGGTGAGGTGAAGAAGTTCGAGATGTGGCCGAGCGTCGCCGCCTGCTTGCTCACGGCCTTGACCCACGCGGGGTGGCAGTGGCCGAGGGCGTTGACGGCGATGCCGGCGAGCAGGTCGAGGTACTGCTTGCCGGCGGCGTCCCAGACGTAGGAGCCCTGCCCGCGGACGAGGTCGAGTTGCGGGGTTCCGAAGACGGGTGAGAGGACGCGGGAGAAGTCCTCGCGCCACGTGGCGGCGGAGTCGCTGGTGCCGGCTGCGGTTGTCGGTTCGGTCATGCGTCCGCTCCTTCGTCATCAGCCACCTCGGCGGCATTAGCGGCCCCACCGTCACCGTCGCCGTCGCCGTCACCGGCACCATCACCGTCAGCGTCGCCGGCGAATCCGCGGTGCCCGTCGCCGAGCGGGGCGGGTTCGACGACGCCGTTTTCGACCATCGTCCCGATGCCTTCGGAGGTGAAGACCTCGAGGAGGAGAGAGTGCGCCATCCGCCCGTCGATGATGTGGGCCTGCTTGACGCCGTGCTCGATCGCCTCGAGGGCGGCGGTCATCTTCGGGATCATCCCCGCGTCGAGGCTCGGCAGCAGCTCCCGGAGCCGGTCGGGGCCGATCCGGGAGATCAGACTCGACGTGTCGGGCCAGTTCGCGTAGAGGCCGGGCACGTCGGTGAGCATGATGAGCTTCTCCGCCCCGAGGGCCTTGGCCACCGAGGAGGCGGCGAGGTCGGCGTTGATGTTGAGCGGCTTGCCGGCCTCTCCCCCGATCTCGGAGGCGATCGAGCAGATGACGGGCACCCGTCCGGCGTCGAGGAGTTCCCCGAGCACGATCGTGTTGACCTGGGCGATCTCGCCCACCCGGCCGAGGTCGATGGTCTGTCCGTCCACCTCGGCGACGGTCTTGTGCGCAAGCAGGAGGTCGGCGTCCTCACCGGAGAGGCCGATCGCGGCGTTGCCGTTCATGTTGATGCGGGAGACGATCTCCCGGTTGACCTGGCCGGCGAGCACCATGCGGATGACCTCGGCGGCCTCCTCGCTCGTCACCCGCTGCCCGGCCTTGAACTCGCTCTCGATGCCGAGGCGGGCGAGCATCGAGGTGATCTGCGGGCCGCCGCCGTGGACGACGACGGGGCGGATCCCGGCGAAGCGGAGGAAGGCGATGTCGTCGGCGAAGGACTGCTGGAGCTCCGGGGAGACCATCGCATTGCCGCCGTACTTGATGACGATCGTCGCCCCGGCGAAGGTCTTGATCCACGGCAGCGCCTCGGTGAGCGCCTCGGCCTTGACCTGGGCGGCGGCGAGCCGGGCGGCGGTGGATTTCGTGGAGAAGTCGGGGTGGGTGCTCATGTGGAGTAGGCGCTGTTCTCTTCGACGTAGTCATGGGTGAGGTCGGAGGTCCAGATGGTGGCCTCGCTGTCACCGGCGTGGAGGTCGATGACGACGTCGACCTCACGGCCGAAGGTCACCTCGGAGGGGTCGGCGTAGGGTCCGGAGGCGCGGCAGACTTCCGTGCCGTTGATCGCCACGTCGATGGCGGTGGGGTCGAAGTCCGCCGAGGTGGTCCCCACCTGAGCGACGACGCGACCCCAGTTGGGGTCCTCCCCGAAGATCGCGGCCTTGAAGAGGTTCGATCGGCCCACCGCCCGGGAGACGGTGACGGCGTCGTCGGTGGAGGCGGCACCCCGGGTGGTGATCGCGATGTCGTGGTGGGCGCCTTCGGCGTCGACGTGGAGCTGGCGCATGAGGTCGAGGCAGAGCTCGCCGAGGAGGCCCCCGAACTCGGCCGTGTCGACGGTCGTGTCCGCGGCACCGGAGCTCATGAGGATGACGGTGTCGTTCGTCGACATGCACCCGTCGGTGTCGAGGCGGTCGAAGCTGACGTGCGTGGCGGTGCGCAGGGCCGCATCGAGGGCGGGCTGGTCGAGCGGGGCGTCGGTGGTGAGGACGACGAGCATCGTCGCCAGGCCCGGGGCGAGCATGCCCGCACCCTTGGCCATCCCGCCGATCGTGTAGCCCGAGCCTTCCCGGGTCGCGGTCTTCGCGACGGTGTCGGTCGTCATGATCGCCTCGGCGGCGTCCTGTCCTCCGGTCACGGAGTCCTCGGCGGCGGCGACGAGCTGCGGGAGGTGGTCGAGGATGCCGGCGCGGAACTCCTCTCCCCCGACGCCGATGAGCCCGGTCGAGCAGACGAGGATCTCATCGGCCTGCGTCGGGGTGCCGGCGTCGGTGAGGAGGGTCGCGGTCTCCTCGGCGGTGAGCTGGGTGGTCGCGAAGCCGTAGTCGCCGGTGTAGCAGTTCGCGCCTCCGGAGTTGAGGACGACGGCACGGGCGTGACCGGTGGCGGAGACCTGCCGGGACCAGATGACGGGGTTGGCCTGGCAGCGGTTCGACGTGTAGACGGCGGCGACGGTGGTCGCGGGGCCGTTGTTGACGACGAGCGCGAGGTCCTTCGTTCCGCTGGGTTTGAGTCCGGCGGTGAGGCCTGCGGCGGTGAAGCCGAGCGGTGCGGTCACACTCATGGGGCGCCTCCTTCGAGGGGCAGGTGGGTGGTCTCCTCGAGGCCAAGGGCGAGGTGGATCGATTGGAGGGCTTGGCCGGCGGTGCCGCGGACGAGATTGTCGAGCGCCACGACGACGAGGATCTTCTCGGCCCGAGTGTCATAGGTGAACTGGACCTGGGCGACGTTCGATCCGGTGGTCGCCGAGGTGCGCGGCCATTGGCCCTCGGGCAGGACGCGGACGAAGGGTTCGTCAGCGTAGGCCTCGGCGAAGGAGGTCGTCAGCTGGGCGGTCAGCGCCTCTGCGTCGATGGTGCCGTCGGCGGTCCGCGGGGCGTCGGCTGTCGGGTCGGCGGTGAGCGTTGCGAGGATTCCGCGGGACATCGGCACGAGGGTCGGGGTGAAGGAGATCCGCACCGGGCCGTCGGCGGGATCAGCTCCGAGGACGCCGTTGAGGTTCTGTTCGATCTCGGGGACGTGCCGGTGGGTGCCCCCGGTGCCGTAGGGGCTGGCGTCGCCGAGGATCTCGGCGGCGGTGAGGTGCGGCTTGAGGGCTTTGCCGGCGCCGGAGACCCCGTTGGCAAGGACCGCGTTCAGGCCCTGAGGTGCGATGAGTCCGGTGGCGAGCAGCGGCGCGAGGCCGAGGGTGACGGCGGTGACGTTGCAGCCGGGGACGGCGATGCGGTTGGTCTCGGTGAGCTGGGTGCGCTGCTTCGCTCCGTCGGTGAGCAGGAGTTCGGGCAGGCCGTAGGTCCAGGTGCCCTGGTGGGCGGAGTGGTAGAAGGTCTCCCACGCTTCGGGACTGATCAGACGGTGGTCGGCGGCAAGGTCTACGATCAGGGTATCGGGGCTGGTCTCGGCCAGTTCCGCGGCGATCGCCCCGGACTTGCCGTGAGGCAGAGCGAGGACGACGACATCGTGGCCGGCGAGCACCTCGGCGGTCGAGTCTTCGATGACGAAGTCCGCGTACCGGGGAAGGTGGGGCTGGTGTCGGCCGAGCAGCTCCCCGACCGAGGAGTGACCGCACACGGTGGTCACGGTGAGGTGGGGGTGGGTGCTGAGCAGACGGAGGACTTCCCCGCCGGCGTAGCCGGTGGCGCCGGAGACGGCGACCGTGAGAGCGTTCATATGAATAACCATACAGCATCAGTAAATAATATGCAGGAGGCGTGATGACCCAGGCAGTACGTGCGATGCAGGCCGGTGGACCCGAGGTGCTCGAGGTCGGTGAGATCGAGACGCCGAGGCCGGGGCCGGGTGAGGTGCTCGTCGACGTCGAGGCGGCGGGGGTGAACTTCATCGACACGTATCGCCGGTCGGGGGTCTATCCGATGGACTACCCGCATGTCGTCGGGGTCGAGGGCACGGGTCGCATCGCCGAGGTGGGCGATGGGGTCGAGACGTACAAGGTCGGCGATCGGGTGGCGTGGCATGAGGGGCCGGGGTCGTATGCGTCGCAGGTGGTCGTGAAGGCGGACAATCTGCTGACCGTTCCGGAGAGCGTGAGCGCCGAGGTGGCTGCGGCGATGCCGCTGCAGGGTCTGACGGCGCAGTATCTGGCGACGACGTCGCATGCGATCAAGCCGGGTGATACGGCGCTCGTCCACGCCGGGGCCGGCGGCGTCGGGCTCATCCTCACGCAGATCATCAAGCACCTGGGCGGCAATGTCATCTCGACGGTGAGCACCGAGGAGAAGGCGGAGCTCTCCCGCAAGGCCGGTGCCGACGAGGTGTTCCTCTACGGCCCGAATGTCGATGTCGCGGCGAAGGTGCGTTCACTCACCGAGGGTGAGGGCGTCGAGGTGGCCTACGACGGAGTCGGCAAGGACACGTTCGACGGGTCGTTGGCGTCGCTCAAACCCTTGGGCTCGATGGTGCTCTTCGGCGGGGCGTCCGGTCAGGTGCCGCCGTTCGACATCCAGCGCCTCAACTCCTCGGGCGGCATCTTCCTCTCCCGCCCGTCGCTGGCGTGGATGGTTGCGACGCCGGAGGCGCTGGCGAAGCGGTGGGCCATGGTCTCCAGCGGAGTCGAGAAGGGCTGGCTTGACTTCCGCATCGGCGAGACGTTCCCGCTGGCCGAAGCCGCTGAGGCGCACCGAGCGCTGGAAGGGCGGAAGACGACGGGGAAGGTTGTGTTGAAGGCGTGACCAGGCAACAGACCGCAATTGCAACCTGTTGTGAAATCTTCGGGTCGGTGGCCACATACCGCAAAACAACTGCATATGAGACCTTCGTTAGCCGCTAACCTGCCGAGCCCCCGCTCGAGCTACATATCTACCCAGCCGTTCAATTTGCGCAATCGGAGGATACATTGAGTCAGCGTTAATGGTCGACCCGTCAGATACTCGTACGGGCGAGGCTAACCGTTTGCGTAATTCAGGTTTCCAAGCAGCATGAATACGCACTGACCATCCGCTCGCCTTCCAGGATTGAGAGAGCTTCTTTCCTTCAGTGTGTCGCGAAAAGTTAACGGCGACTGAGCTAATGTCGGGCCTCTCCGTGTTAGAAACAGAAGGCATATTAAGCCCAGCATGAGCGCGATGAACCCCACCGACCAAGAACTTTCCAGCTTGAGCTCGCATCCGAGGATCAAGTGGCTCTTCGTCGATGAGCGCGACGTCAGCTGACCAACTACCGTGAGACTGCTTCTTACCTCTGACGGAATCCGCCCACGGTAATCTTATGGTTTCATGATTTTCTCCAGAACCATCCGGGCGAGATAGTTTAATTTTATCGCGACTGCCCGGCAGATTACTTCCCACTTGATGTGGTGCAACCACAAAAAGGCGCCCATCAACACCATCCTCAGTCTCTACAGCGAAAAACAGAGCCTCTAACGGCCGCGTAGAAATGTCGATAAGCCGGGTTGGCACCGAATGGTGTTGGCAAACCATTAAAAGCTCCCCGTCAGTCATCCGCCTACCCATACCTTCTTGTCGAAGTGCACCGATCACTGCACTCTCAGCTCTTGAAAGGTGTGCCTCGTCAACTCGCCCTTGTCCTACCTCCGTTTTGCACAAGCGATACAGACTGGAGGTGAACCCGTACCAGGATTTGGACTGGCCGCGAAAATACTTTAAGGACCTTTTGAGAAGATCAGGGCCAGCCACATCTACCCCCTCCGAATTAGTAATCCATTTCCAGAATCGGTCCAGACCAGCTAAAGTATTATCAAAATTCAATCGCTTATTAAGTTCCCTCGAGGCATACCAGTCTTCCACGAACTGATACTCCGCGGGCGCATCGGATATTTCGCGAACATCCATCATCTCCGAAGATTGCCACATACTCGCAAATTCACACCTTCCACAACCCCCACGCCCTTAAACATTTTACTAAACTCGCATTTAAAATTCCGAAAGTTGGATCGCACAGAAACTCTACTATTTGAAAGCATGACCTGACACCAAATACCGTTGACCCGAAAGTAGATTAAGTTGAAGATCCCGCAGATTTTCAATCATCCCAATAACTCGGTCCGCGGACCGGATTACGCTTTCCGAATCGAAAACCGCATCCTTCCCATGCGCAACAACATTTCTGCGGTCGCACAACTGCGAATCGACAAAGGTTCGTGAAAGTTCAAAACCTTCAGCTGGCAGTCCAAAACCCACTAGAATATTTTCGAAGTACTCGAATCGAAGGTTATCATGCGTGCGCACAAGCTCATCGCGCCGAAGTCGCAATCTTTGATCACTTTGCCCGCGAGCAAATTTTAGTAAATCATCACGGGCCTGCAAGTCGCCAGAAGAAAGACGCTGAAACAAATGCTTCATGTGAGAAATAACAAACTCGTCGGCTGCCCTTTCCACCGAGGGCTTTCGTTTAATAATAATTTCAGCTAATTTGTCAAAAGTAGACTTCACATAGCCTTCCCAATGGGCGTAGGCCATAACAGATAGTGCGCGGGCGGTAGCACGCGCTCGCGGGGAGTACGGCTTCGAAGAAGCCTCACGCACATCAGATTTTAGAGTTTGCAGCTCAGTTCGACGCCAACCTATTTCCTCGTCTAAGTAGCTCTGGAACTCTGCATCGGTATTGATCCTCATGAGGATGCAAAGAACTTTCGAGCATTGACGACCAGTTGAGGAAAACGCTTACGGGAACTAACACCGGTGCCAGAGTTGGAGCTGAA
Organism: Brevibacterium sp. 2SA; assembly: GCF_005502845.1. Lineage (NCBI taxonomy): Bacteria > Bacillati > Actinomycetota > Actinomycetes > Micrococcales > Brevibacteriaceae > Brevibacterium > Brevibacterium sp. 2SA. Next base: position 18,270 of record NZ_SCMW01000014.1, read on the forward strand.
ATTTTTGTTTTTCCAAATTTTCTGAACGCGTTCGGTAAGTTCGTCAGAAGTCTGATTCTCCCAGAATTCGAGATTGCTCGCCACCCCTGACGTTATGAATTCGTAGCTTGATATCGAGAACGGTCCGACATGGCGTGACCCGTCAAACCGCCTAAAAGTGTCGGGCCCAGTCGCATCATTTAGTAAATCGAAGGTCCGTCGAAACTTGTCCCCAGAGAGGAATCCCGCATCGGATTCAGCGCTTTTCTTCATCCAGTCAGTCAGATATGAACCGAATTCTGTCGTAAGTTGCGCAGTGCCGCCCTCATAGGCACCTTCGCAGAAGAACCTCAAAACCAGCTCTGATTTATAGGCCGCGTTTTCCTTTTGCTCCGATACTGAAATGCAATTACTGAATTGCGGGTAGCGAGATAGCTCCGAAAGTCGATGGAACGCGTCTCTATTGATCATGATAAGAAGGCAGTTTCTTGCCTCTTGCAGAGAAAGAGTTGACCCCGCATTCAGGCGCTGAAAGAGATCGAACTTCGCATTAGGATCCGATTCTCTCTTGATGATCGAAAAGGAGAGTTTTGCTCGCTTAAAATCACGTTGCAAGCGTTCGTCGAGTGTTTCACGCGCGTCCGTTGCAGATTCATTCCATCCGACCCCCTCGAGCTCTTGGAGATACTCTCCTCCTCTTAGGACTGAAGGCGGCTGGCGCTCACCTTCTTCATTTTGATACTCCCCAACAAACTCCAAGATCGTAGAAAGTCTCTGAACGCCATCAATTACATCCCACACTCCGTCTTCACGCTGCGCCACGAATATTGTAGGGATGGGGATGCCGAGAAGAATAGATTCAATGAGTCGAGAACGCTGACTTACTTCCCATCGAAAAATTCTCTGAAATTCGGGGTGAATTTCTATGTCGCCGTCCCGATAAAGAGAAATTACTTCGCCAATCGACATACTATACGCATCGGTGCGTATTTCCCGTGCCCGGTCGACTACCCGGTCATAAAGTTCTGTCATCGTTTACCTATTACTTTCTAGTTGAGCATGCCAGAACCACGCAGTTGTCGTGCAGAACATGCATCTTCTGATTACGCTCTCAGGGTTCGTATTCCTATTGGCTAATACTATCATAGTTTTCACTTGCAAAGTAGTGAAAGATCCACCTAATTTTGCTCCGACTCCAGGTACCGTTCCGCCAGCGCAATGTAAAATATTGCCTCCCGTATCGAAACTGGGCGATACCTCGGTCACCGATCGACTTTACTGGGGCGGAGTGTCGCAACGACTCCTCAGTACCGATTGTCACAGAGACCTACCCCAACGAGTCCCAGGCCATCCGCTGGCGCAGCGCCGGCGCCAACACGAGCGCCGCGAGCACACTGCCGGCCAGCAGCACCCATGCTCCGAAGTACGTGAAGAGCTTGAGCTCCGGCGCCAACTGTGGCCCGAAATCGGCGGCCATGAGGATCACTCCGCCGAGGATGAGCGCCGTCGAGACGATCACCTGGATGAACTGCTCGACCGTCGACTTGAGGAGGTTCTTGATCATCGAGATGTTCAGCCCGCTCGTGCCGACATCCAGAGTTCCGTCCTGCAGGTGCCCGGCGATCCGAGCAACCTGTGCGGGCAGCTCCGCCATCTGCGGCACCGTCGCCGCGAAGTAGAGCGTCATCTCACTGCGATCGACTCCGAGGCCCCCGACTTCGCGGAGCAGATCCTTCCCGTTCCTCTTGACCAGCGTCAGCAGGTTCATCTGCGGATCGAGCTTCATCAGCGACCCCTCAAGCGTGCTGATCGCCCGGAACGCCGTCGCCACCGATGTCGGCATCGGGAACCCGTAATCGACGACGAAGTCGATGAGCTCACCGAAGAGCGCCGCCGAGGTTGACCCGGGCCGGCCGTCGCCGTACTTGAGCATGATCTGCCCGATCTCCCGCTGCAGCTCACGCAGGTCGACATCACTCGGTGTGCCGAGCAGCTCAAGGATCGCCGCCGTCGCCGCATGCGAATTCTGCGAATCGAACGCCATGAGCAGCAGCGCAATCGCCCGCCGGTCCCGCTTGTCGATGAGCCCGACGGCACCGAAGTCGACAAGCCCGGCCCGCCCGGCGGAGGAGACGACGATGTTGCCGGGGTGGAGGTCGGCGTGGAAGATCCCCTTGCCGAGCACCTGCCGGACGACCATGAGGAAGAGGTCCTGGGCGATCTCTGCCCGCGCGATCTGCGACAGCTCGGAGACCACCTCGGTGGCATGGGAGAGCGGCACGCCCTCGACGAGATCCATGACGATGACGTACTCCCCCGACAGCTCGGGGTAGACATTGGGAATGTGGACGACCGAGGGCCGTGACGAGTTCTGCCGCCCCGCCTCGTCGGCTTCCCGCAGCGCTTCGATGTGGGCGAGCTCGCCCCGGTAGTCGAGCTCCCCCATGAGCGAATCGACGAAGCTGTTGGCAAGCTTGACGACTCCGACCTTCTTCGCCCAGTCCGTCGACCGCTCGAGTCGCACGGCCAGGGTGAGGACGATGTCGGCATCGGCCTTGACCTGCTTGCGGATCTTCGGCCGCTGCACCTTGACCGCGACGACCTGACCCTCCCACGTCACGGCACGGTGGACCTGGGCGACCGACGCGGCCGCGAAGGGGACCTCGTCGAACTCAGCGAACACCTCGGCGACGGGACGGCCCCACAGGGTCTCCAGCTGTCCTTTCACCTCGGCGAAGGGAACCGGGGGCACACCGGCCTGGAGTTTGGAGAACTCCTCGACGAACTCGTGCGGGATCATGTCACCGCGGGTCGCGATGAACTGTCCGAGCTTGACGAACGTCACCCCGGCCGCTGCCAGGGCGTCACGGGTCGTCGCCGCGATCTCGCGCAGGGACACCCGCAACGTCGGGATGCGCGGTTTGAGGTACCGGCCGAGGCCAAAGCGGATGAGGATCTTCTGGACCTGGGCGAGCCGGTTGACGCGGCGATACCAGGTGGGCACCTTCGGCACGGAGCGCAGCACCGATGACATCGTGCCGGTCGGCATGACGAGTTCGATGGCGAGCAGGACGAACATCTGGATGACGATGAACCACGCGAAGAGGAGGAGGAAGACCATGATCGCGGGGAAGCTCATGTCGAGGCTGGGGTAGGTGTTGTCCTCGGAGATGCCGAGCAGGCGGTACGACTGCAGGGTGATCGGCCAGATCGAGAGGCCCATGACGAGGGAGACGACGATGTTGCGGGCGGCGCCGGTGCCGACCGGCATCATCCGCCTGACGAGGAATCCGACGATGACAGCGTTGATGAGACCCAATCCGATGGAGTAGAGGATCGTCATCCGCACTCCCCTTTCGTCGCCCTAATCCTCATTGCCGTCGCCACCAGCCTAATTGATCACCTCTGGTGAACCTGTGGATCGTCATTGAGAGTTCGCAGTGCATCGAGGAGGTCGGTGATCTCGCCGGCGGTGGCCAGTTCGGTGGGGACAAGGGCACTGATGCGGCGGGTGCCGACCTCGGGGATCGAGATCGCTGCGATGCCCTCGACCGCGGTGGTCCGCCGGGCGCTCTGCGGGAGCAGGGCCACGCCGAGGCTGTTCGACACGAGCGCTTGGATCGCTCCGGGATTGTCGGTGATGTGCCGGGTGCGGGGTTCGAAGCCGGCCCGACGGCACAGGCGTTCGGCAGTCGAGCGGCAGCGTTCGCACCCCATGATCCACGGCAGCTCGGCGACGTCGCTGAGCGCGTGGATCTGTCCGGCCCGGTTCCAGCGTTCCGGGACGAGGAGGTCGAGTCGATCCTCGCCGAGGTCGACGACCGTGGCGTTCTCAAGCTGAGGTGGCTCTTCGTCCTCGTGGTGGAAGACGAAGGCGACGTCGATCGCGCCGTTCTCGAGCAGGGTGAGCGCCTCGGGCGGTTCGGCTTCGACGACTTCGTAGGAGTGGCGGGTGACGTTGTCCGGGCGGGAGTCGTCGCTGGTCTCCAGCGTGCCGAGGGCGGCGGCCAGTGGTCCGATGACGAAGCTCGGGAAGCCGGCGAGGCGGACGTTGCGTCCGCCGAGGCCGAACGCCGTGGCGAGGTCGCGGCGCAGTCCCGTCACCGAGGCGGCGACCTCGGTGGCGCGGATGAGGGCGAGTTGGCCGGCCGTGGTGAGCACGATGCCGCGCGGGGTCCGGTCGAACAGGGAGACGCCGAGGTCCTTCTCGAGGGCGCTCATGTGCTGGGAGAGCGCCGGCTGCGACCACCCGATCTCCCGTGCCGCGGCACCGAGGCTGCCGGCCTGGGCGACAGCGCCGAAGAGGAGGAGGCGTTTGGGGTCGCCGGTGGCGAGCGCGTGGTCGAACTGCTGAGACATAAGTTCAGCTTATGCCAAGTCAGCGCGAACTGGGTCTACTCGGGATGTTCGTGGTGCGGGAGACTGGAAGACATAAGGAATGCGGATCATGCGGCTGGACAATTCGGGCCGAGATCGCGTGCGAGAACGGGTATCGAAGGAGACTGACGATGCGGAGAATCGGACTGCTCGGCGGAATGAGCTGGCACTCGAGCATTGAGTACTACACGAAGATCAATGCGGCGGTCGCCGAGCGCCTCGGCGGTCATCATTCGGCGCAGATCCTCCTCGACTCGTGCGATTTCTCCGGTATCCGCGACCTCCAGATCTCCGAGGACTGGGATGGCGCCTCAGCTGCTTTGGCTGCGACCGGTCAGCGTCTTGTCGACGGCGGCGCCGAGGCGGTGGCCATCGCGACGAACCTCATGCACAAGACGGCACCGACGGTCGAGGCGTCCGTCGACGTCCCGCTCATCCACATCGTCGATTCGATCGCGGCGATGGCGAAGGATCGCGGGTATGCGACGCTGGCGGTGCTCGGCACGAAGTGGACGATGCTCGACGGCTTCTACACCGAGCGCCTCGAGGCGCAGGGCATTGCCACGCTCATTCCCGAGGTGGAGACATGCCTCAAGGTCGATCAGATCATCTGGGACGAGCTCACTCAGGGCCGGTTCACCGAGGCCTCCCGTGCCCGTTACATCGAGATCATGCAGTCGCTGGCCGATCGCGGTGCCGATGCCGTGGCCCTCTCCTGCACGGAGATCGGTCTCCTCGTCCCGCCGGACGTCGCTCCCCTGCCGGCGATCGATTCCGTCGATGCCCATGTCGCGGCGATCGTCGAGTGGATGATGGCGGACGAACTCGTCTCGGCGTGAGATCGGCGCTGGTTCGCTGAGGGCTGCGGTCGTTGGGCGGCCGTTGCGCATAGAGCAATCCAGCTTGTATCCAAAGATTCATTCCGGTAGGTTTCCCGCGTAGGACATCCCACGTTTTATGTTCACTTCGGGACCCGAGGTTTGAGGCGTCCCGATCGACCTTCATCGGAGGAGGAGCATGGACGCTCCAGGTCTTGGCGGGCTCAATTGGGCCGTGATCATCATCTATCTCTTGGCGACGTTGGCCATCGGCGTGTGGTTCACTCGCAAGGCCGGGGAGAGCACGGATGCGTTCTTCAGAGCCGATGGGCGCATCCCCGCGTGGGCGGCCGGATTCAGCATCTATGCGACGACGCTGTCGGCGATCACGTTCATGTCGACTCCTGAGCAGTCGTTCCTCAATGACTGGTCGTATGCGGCGGGCAACATCGCGATCTTCCTCCTCGTTCCAGTGCTTGTCGCGTTCTACATTCCGTTCTTCCGCAAGCTCGACGTCACGACGGCGTACGAGTACCTTGAGGCGCGTTTCGGGCCGAGCATCCGAGTTCTCGGATCGGTGCTCTTCGTGCTCTTCCACATCGGGCGGGTGGCGATCGTCGTCTATCTGCCGACGTTGGCGATCAGTTCGGTCACCGATATCAGCCCGGCACTCATTGCCACGGCGGTCGGTGTGCTCTCGGTGATCTACACGTTCCTCGGCGGGATGGAGGGTGTCATCTGGTCCGACGTCGCTCAGGCCATCATCCTTCTCGTCGGAGCCGCGGTCATCCTCATCTTCGGCATCGCTGCCATCGACGGGGGTATGGCAACGGTTGCCTCGGATGCGGCGAATGACGGCAAGTTCATCACGGCCGACAATTGGACGATCGGTGGAGCGGCAGCGGCAATTCCGATCATCTTCCTCGGGTCGGTGTTCAACAACCTGCATCAGTACACGGCAAGCCAGGATGTCGTGCAGCGTTATCAGACCACGGATTCTCCGAAGGCGGCGGCGCGGTCGCTCATGGTCAACGGGTTCCTCGCGCTGCTGACGATTCCGCTCTTCTATGGGATCGGCACGGTTCTCTACAGCTACTACCGGCATGCAGGGTCGCTTCCCGAGGACTTCAACACCTCGGCGCTCGTCCCGTACTTTGCGGTCAACGTGTTGCCGGCGGGAATCTCGGGACTGCTCATCGCGGCGATCTTCGCGGCCGCGCAGTCGACGATCTCGTCGAGCCTCAACTCGATCTCGGCGTGCGTCACTGTCGATCTGCGCGATCGTTTCTTCCCGCCGCGAGATGGTGTTGCCCGCTCAGGTGTGGGGTTCTCTCGGATGGTCATCGTCGTGGTCGGTGCTGCGTCGGTCGCCGTGGCGCTCTACCTGGTCGCCACTGATCAGGCCGAGACGTGGGATCTGTTCCTCAGCATCACCGGGCTCTTCGGCGTTCCTCTTGCCGGAGTCTTCGCGCTCGGGATCTTCACCACGCGCGCCAACACGTTCGGGGTGCTCAGCGGCTTGCTGCTCGGAGCCGGGCTGGCCTGGTACGTCCAGAACATCGTCGGTCTCAACCCGTTCGCAATCTCGATCGTCGCGTTCGTGGCGTCGGTGGTGCTGGGGTATGTGATCTCGCTGTTGACGGGTTCGCTCGCAGGCCGCACGGATCGAGACGTCCTGCCGTTGACGATCTACGGGAAGCGGGAGGCTTATGTGCCGCGGACTAGCGAAGTCGTGGTTAGACAAGATTGACGCTGGGAAACATGTCGAGCCGTAAATATCAATGAACTCTAGATCGAGTATAAGCGCCACAATTATTTCGAGACAAAATAACACTGTTAACACAACAATCATTTGACCGGTCGTTTAGAATCAGGAAACGATCCAAAGCGTTCAGCAATGCTAAACCATCCGATATACTTCGTATGATAATACTCGTTGCTCAACGAGCCCGTACGCCAGCCAGGCAGAACCTTCCATAGATTTCAACGAGCGTCGAGTATACTCTCGATCTTGCGATATACTTCAAAGTATGATTATGGAATTGATGCCTTTATCAAGCTTAATCGTTTCAATCGTAGCATTGGTCGTCGCCGGACTAGCGCTCTTCCAGGAACGATCTTTTTCTCAGAACCCGACCATTGTTTCCGAGTTTCATGCGCTACACGGCGACCTGGAAGATTCTATTACGGAAAATATCAATCGATCAACACGCGGACCGCGTGACTATGTCGTAAAATTTAGAGTTGATGGCCCAGGCGCTGTCTATAATCCACGAATTGAAATAGAAGATACGAGAGAGAGCGATGTGCCGGTAAGATGGACGTATTGCCAAAAAGATCCCGTGCTTCGGGCTGACCACGGAGAGGTGAAAATTTTCATCAAAGGACGCATCGGGAAGCCAGGAATATCTGTCATATTGTCATACGATCAGCCTAGGCGATTTCGCAAAGGATCGGAAACTAAGCATTATCGCCACAGCGTCCCTCCTCACATCCCGCCTCAAGTCCGATCGAAGACTGAAGTGCTCCGAAGAGGAAAGTGGAGGCCGATACGGATGAAACAGATTACAACCCCCGCTAAAAACCCACTGCCACCCGATGGCAAACTTGCAGACGACTGCTAACACAAGAGGGTAAAGAATTTTATTCGAACCTCCAGAGAGTATTCAAAATTTCTCGAGTCGAAATCAGCTCGCGTAATATTGATACGGTTTCGCCAGTCAGGAATCACTCCAGTATATTCGAGCAACAGTAGATGCAGGAGACTGAAACTCGATCCGGAATTGCATTGCCTGAAGATCGCTTTTTTATACTATTTAATCAGCATTCCAGGACCGTCGAAATTAGTAAGAAGCCGATCCACTGGTTGCAGTTTGACGCGTGACTCAAGAAGTTCTTCGTAATCGACCGAAAGCGCCACTATGGCTCCTCCGACTCCATATGTCATTCCATTGTCAGCTATAGTCGCTGTGCGAATGGGGACGCTGAGGTCGACGGCGCCGTTGAGGGAGAAGTAACCGATGGCTCCGCTGTAGACGCCACGAGGCCCGCTCTCGAGGTCGTCGATGATCGACATCGTGCGATGCTTCGGTGCTCCCGTCATCGAGCCAGGCGGGAAGGCTGCTCGAACACAGTCGACAGGGGTCGATCCACGGCCCAGCTGCGAACGCACCGTGGACACCAACTGGTGGACTGTCGCATAGGTCTCGACGTCGAACAGCTTGGGTACCTCGACCGTGCCAAGTTCGGCAGTAATGCCGAGATCGTGACGGACCAGATCGACGATCATGAGATTCTCGGAGCGGTCCTTGACCGACGACCGCAGATCATCCTTGAGAGCCTCATCTTCCTCAGGGCTGCTCCCCCGCGGTCGAGTCCCCTTGATCGGCTTCGACTCCGCCTCGCCACCTGCCGAGATCCGCAGGAAGCGCTCCGGCGACGTGCTCAGGACGCTCACCTCGGGCGATCGCAGGAACGCACCGAACGGCGTCGGATTGTCCCGCCTCAGGTTGCCATACGTCTCCAACGAGTCACGCGTCCACGGCGTCTCGAGCATGTTCGTCAGACAGACCTCATATGTCTCCCCATCATTGATGAGTCGCTGCGCGTCGGCAATGAGCTCGAGATACTCCGCCTTCGAATGCCGCGCGCTGAGTCCAGGGACGCCGGCGAAGTCCTCCTCGGACACGTTTCGGTGCTCGTGTACTTGTGGAGCAGCGGCCTGCTTCTCGACGACGGCGTGTTCGACCGCTGATCTCACAGCAGTTACTGATTCATCATCGAGTAACGAGGTGCCGATCACTTCGGCAACCGCATCGAACCACGCATCGCATTCGCTGCCACCTACGCCGTCTCCGCTGAGAGCCAGCAGATAGACCGTGCTCGTCTCGTTGTCGATGACGAAGGCACGATCAAGGAACATCATGAGAGCGTCTGGGGTGTCGGCCTCATGCTTGAGCGGCGAACCGACTTCAGCCTTGAGCTCATACCCCAGATAACCAACCCACCCGAGGCGAAACGCGAACGGCAGATCACTTTCGTCACCGGAGTAGGTGAGGTCGACTGCGCCGAGATCGTTCTTGAGCCAATCGAAGAATCCCGATTCGATGGTTTCAGTGCCGCGTCCTGATCGCACCTCGAGCGTCCCCGTGGGGACGTCGGCTCTCACCGACCGGCTCAAAGGCCCGGCGGGGGCACCCATGATCGAGAACCTCGAGTCGGGATGACCCGGCATGTTGCCGTCGAGCCACACGGCCTCTGGCTCGTCGCCGAAGAGCGCGATGAACACGTTTAATGCGGTGCCGCGAAGTGGCAGCTGACGCACATGCACGGCGAGTTCCCGACGCGACACGTCCTCACTAGCGAGCTGATCACCTTCGACCGCTTCATTGCGGAGGAAACGCTCAGGCGACGTCCCTTCGCCGGCCACCGTGGTAGCCACCGGCCGAGACGCCTCACGCCCAGTCTGCGCCCACCATTCCTCCGTCATCCGCCGGAAGTTCCGCAACAGGTCAGCCGCGTGTTCCGTGACGATCGACTCCGGGTGGAACTGCACACCCCACTGCGGTCGCGTCGCGTGCGCCAACCCCATGAGCACACCGTCATCCGACCACGCCGTGGGCACCAGGCTCGACGGCAACTCGGTCACTGCGAGCGAGTGATATCGCGCCGCCTCAAACGGCGACGGCAACCCGGCAATCAGATCCGTGCCCGAATGCTGAATCTCGGACACTCGCCCATGCTGCGGCTCCGGCGCATGCTCCACCGTTCCACCGTGAATGTAGGCGATTCCCTGATGCCCGAGGCACACCCCGAGCAAGGGAATCTCCGCATGAGCAATGACATCCGCACAGATCCCGAAGTCAGCCTGCTCAACTGGCGTCCCCGGCCCCGGCGAGATGACGACATTGTCGAAACCTTCAAGCGCGGCCAGCGAATACTCGGCCCAATCATTGGGCACGACAACCGGCTCACAGCCGTTAACCTCGGCGAGGAGATGGAAGAGATTGAACGTGAACGAGTCGGCATTGTCGATGAGCAGCGTCCGCACCGAATCCGAGCCACCTGCCGGGCGCCGAGCTACATGGCGCTGGGTGGTCGAGCGACCGGAGGGTGGCTGAGACGCACCCCGAGAAGCCGGCCCTGACGCGGGCACTGCGGTCACGAATGGGGCCAGGTCACCCGAGCACCAGGCGACGCGCCGAGTCGGAGAGACCACCGGCCGCCTCGGCGAGCAGGGACTGCTCCGTATCGGCACCCGCACGGACATACCGCCCGGTGAACGCATCGAGCGAGCCCGAGGCCAGGGCCAGCGCGAGGTCGGTGACCTGCTGCGGCGTCGTCCAGTCACCGGCGGTGCGGCGATCGTGGACGGGCATCGACTTCGTCATCGACGTCTCGACGACACCGGGCGCCATCTCGAAGATCCGCAGACCCTTCTCATGCCCGAAGTGGACGACCGAATCGGCGATCCGGAACAGCGACGCCTTCGACGCCGAGTACACCGAATACGCCGGCGTCCCGTTGGCTCCTGATCCCGAGTTGAGGTCGATGATCGCACTCGTCCGACCGGTTGCCTCGGCGGCGGCGCTGAGCACCGGCGCGAACGCGTTGACCATGAGCGCGACCCCGAGGACGTTCGCCCCGACGACGCCGGCCAGGCTCTGCGGATCGGCATCCCAGAGCGGACCTTCCGTCGACTCGATGCGCCCGGCATTGTTGATGAGCACCTGCAGACGCTGACCGGTCTCCTTCTCCAGGCTCGTCACCTGGGACTTGAGCTCGGCGACCGAATCGACGTCGTCGACCGTGAGTCCGAAGCCGGTGACCTCTCCCCCGGTCACCAGCGCCACCTCGGCGGCAGCTTCCCGGGCCTTCGTCGCCGAGGTGGCCGTGAGGACGACACGGTAGCCGGCCCTCGCGAACGCCTCGGAGAGGTGACGTCCGATGCCGCGGGCACCCCCGGTGATGAGGGCGATCGTCTCACTCGGCACCGCGGTGGCCCCGCCGCCGGCCTGGTGGCCGGGCAGCTTCGTCCCGTACGGAAGGTTCTCACTCATCGGTCGGTCTCCTCACTCGTCGACTGGTGATCAGACGGATCTACTGCGCAGGTGCGCACCGCGTCAGCCGCGCACCTGCGCACCGTGGCGCTCGGTCGCGAGCGCCGTCGCGGCCTCCCGCATCGCCGAGGCCTCATCAGCTTTGAGCGTGCGATCCGGAGCCCGGAACGTCAGCCGGAACGCCAGCGACTTCTTGCCCTCGGGCAGCTGGTCACCGGTGTAGAGGTCGAAGATCTCGAGCGCCTCGAGGTCGTCGCCGGCCCCTTCGGTCAGCGTCGCCGCCAGTGTCTGCGCGGGCAGATCGGCATCGACGACGAGCGCGACGTCCTGCCGGGACACCGGGTACGTCGAGAGCGCACCGCCCCACGTCCGCAGGTCCGACTGCGCCAGCAGCGCATCGAGGTCGATCTCGAAGGCGACCGTGCGCGCCGGCAGGCCGAGGTTTTCGATGACCTTCGGATGGAGCTCACCGGCGTATCCGAGCACGCCGCCATCGGCGAGAGTGAACTTCGCGGCCCGGCCCGGGTGCCAGGGCGCTCCGCGTTCGGCCTCGACGCTGACCTCGTCACCGCTGACCGCGGCGATCCGGCGGACGATGTCGATGACATCGGCGGCGTCGGCCCGCCGGCCCTTCCCCCACACTCCGGGGAACTCTGCATGCCCGGCCACGACGCCCGCAAAGTGGTACGGCTGTGCCGGCACCGAGGCGTAGATCTCCTCGAGCTGCTCAGCCGTCGGGTGGTAGCCGGGCAGGTAGCGCGGTCCCGGCGTGGTCGGCAGGCCTTCTGCCGAGGAGACGAGTCCGGCTTCGAAGAGCGCGACGTCCTTGGCCCCGCGACCGAAGTTGCGGGCCGCGACGTCGAGCAGCGTCGAGAGCAGGGTGGTGCGCAGCAGCGGCAGGTCCTCGGACATCGGGTTGGCCAACCGGATGTGGAGACGTCGGGAATCGTCGGCCTCGAGCCGCATCTCGTCATCGCGCTTCGCCGAGGTGAACGGGTAGCTCAGCACCTCCGTGAATCCGTCCGCGGTGAGCAGATTGGAGATCCGGCGGCGTGCCCGCTGGGCGTCGGTCAGTCCCGCACCCGCGCGTGCGGCGGGCTGGACCGAGGGAATCCGGTCGTAGCCGCCGGTGCGCGCGACTTCCTCGACGAGGTCGATGTCGGCGGTGATGTCGGGACGCCAGCTCGGCACGGTCACCCGCAGCAGCCCGTCGCCGCGATCCTCGACACCGGCGCCGATGCCCTCGAGCAGGGAGATCGCCTCGGCGGCGGAGTAGTCGACGCCGACGACGGAGGAGACCCGGTCGACGACGAGGTCGATGACAGTCGGCTCCGGTGCCTCGCCGATCTGCGTCGTCGCGGCACTGAGCGTGCCCCCGGCGAGCTCGACGAGGAGGTCGGCGCAGCGACGCGCGGCCACCGGTCCCAGCCGCGGGTCGACGCCGCGTTCGAAGCGACGTGAGGCCTCGGAGGACAGCTTGTGCCGCCGCGAGGTTCGGGCGATCGAGATCGGGTCGAAGTGCGCGGCCTCGATGACGACGTCGGTCGTCGCGTCATTCACCTCAACGGCTGCGCCGCCCATGACCCCGGCGAGGCCGATGATCTTCGACGAACCGTCGGCGCTGCGGTCGGTGATGAGGAGATCCTCGGCATCGAGGGTGCGTTCGACGTCGTCGAGCGTCGTGAACTTCTCCCCCGCCTCGGCGCGCCGGACGACGATCTCCTCGCCGAGCAGCGCGGTGTCGTACGCGTGGAGGGGCTGCCCGAGTTCGAGCATGACGTAGTTCGTGATGTCGACGACGAGGCTGATCGGGCGCATGCCCGCCTCGATGAGGCGCCGGCGCATCCAGTACGGCGTCGTCTTCGTCGGGTCGATGCCCGTGACCTGCAGGGCGGTGAAGACATCGGATCCGGGCACGCCGTCGATCGGGCGGGCGTCGTCGATGACGACAGGGAAGCCGTCAGCGGTGGGGGCGTTGACCGCGGCGACCTCAGGGCTGCCGATGTCGGTGAACGACTGCCCCTTCATCTGCGCGTACTCCCTGGCGATGCCGCGCATCGACAGCTGGTACCCGCGGTCGGGGGTGACGTTGACGTCGAGGGTGACATCGTCGAGACCGAGGAGGGCGATCGCGTCATCACCCGGTTCGCCGGTGAGTCCGAGATCGGTGAGCACGATGATGCCGTCATGATCCTCGCCAAGGCCGAGCTCGGCGGCCGAGCAGATCATCCCGTCCGAGGTGTGACCATAGGTCTTGCGGGCCGCGATCTGGAAATCACCGGGAAGGACGACGCCGGGCAGGCTGACGACGACGAGGTCGCCGGGCACGAAGTTGTGGGCACCGCAGATGATGCCGCGGCTCGGACGCTCCGCGCCGGGCTGCGGGTCCTTCGGATCGTCGGCGGCCTCGTTGTGCTCGGGACCGACGTCGACACGGCACCAGTTCACGGTCTTGCCGTTCTTGTGCTCCTCTTTGACGAGGTCGAGGACACGTCCGACGACGAGGGGTCCGGTCACCTCGGCGCCGAAGTAGTCCTCTTCTTCGAGCCCGATCGCGGCGAAGTCCGCGGCGAGGGCGTGGGCATCAGTGTCGGCCGGGTAGTCGACGTAGTCGGCCAGCCAGGAAAGGGGGACGCGCATCTCTCAAGCCTTCATTCCGAAACGGGCCGAGAAGCGCACATCGCCTTCGACCATGTCGTGCATATCGTTGATTCCCTCGCGGAGCATGAGCGTGCGCTCGATGCCCATGCCGAACGCGAAGCCCTGGTAGACCTCGGGGTCGATGCCGGCGGCGCGGAGCACATTGGGGTGGACCATGCCGCAGCCGCCCCATTCGATCCAGCCGGGACCGCCGACTTTGTTGGGGAACCAGAAGTCCATCTCCGCGCTCGGTTCGGTGAACGGGAAGAAGCTCGGGCGCAGGCGGGTCGTCGACTCCGGGCCGAACATCTCCCGGGCGAAGCCGTCGAGGGTGCCCTTGAGGTTCGCCATCGTCAGACCCTTGTCGATCGCGATGCCCTCGATCTGGTGGAAGACCGGGGTGTGGGTGGCGTCGAGCTCATCGGTGCGGAACGTCTTGCCCGGGCACACGACGTAGAGCGGGACTCCGCGTTCGAGCAGGGACCGCGACTGCACCGGCGAGGTGTGGGTGCGCAGGACGAGACCGGCCTCGGGCGGGTCGACGAAGAACGTGTCCTGCATCTGGCGGGCCGGGTGGTCAGGGCCGAAGTTGAGGGCGTCGAAGTTGAGCCATTCCGCTTCGATCTCAGGGCCCTCGGCGACCTCCCAGCCGAGGCCGATGAAGTAGTCCGCAGCCTGTTCCTGGATGAGGGAGAGCGGATGGCGAGCGCCGAGTCCGCGCCGATCGCTCGGCAGAGTGACATCGATGGCCTCGTCGACGAGGACCGCGGCGTCGCGTTCGGCCTCGAGCTCGGCGAGGCGATCGTCGTGGGCCTTCTTCACCCGTCCGCGGGACTGGCCGACGACCTTGCCGGCGGTGGCCTTGTCGGCCTTGTCGAGTCCGCCGATCGCGCGGTTCGCCAGTGCCAAGGGAGACTTGTCGCCCATGAAGTCGATCTTCGCCTGCTTGAGGTCATCAAGGGTGGCGGCGTCAGCGAATGCGGTCAGTGCCGTGTCCACGGCAGCCTGCACGGCTGACTCGTCCAAGGGGTCCAAGTGGTCTGTCATCGATGTCCTTTGCGCGTGTGCCTATGCCGCAGAACAGTCTATCCCTTCGCACCCTCCCCCGACGGTCGGCGTCCGGGTGCTGACCACGTCATCCGGCGCCGAGGCGGTCCTCCGTGTCCGATTCGTCACCCACCCGTGCTCTGCGGGTTCAGTCGCGCTAGTGTCGAGTCATGACGACGAATCCAGTCAAAGCCTCCGATGTCATGGTCAAGGCCCTCGAGAACGAAGGCGTCGAGAGGATCTTCGGGATCCCCGGGGAGGAGAACCTCGACTTCGTCGAGTCCCTGCGCGAGTCCTCGATCGAACTCATCATCACCCGTCATGAGCAGGCTGCCGCCTTCATGGCCGCGACCTACGGCCGGCTCACCGGCAAGCCGGGCGTGTGTCTGACGACGCTCGGGCCCGGGGCACTCAACCTCGCGACCGGGGCCGCGTACGCCAACCTCGGCGGGATGCCCGTCGTCATGATCACCGGTCAGAAGGGCATCCGAACCGCGGAGCAGGCGCGCTTCCAGATCGTCAACACGGTCGCCGCGATGGGCCCGCTGACGAAGTCGACGCATCAGATCACCTCGGCGACGATGATCCCCACCATGGTCAGGGAGGCATTCCGGGTCGCGCAGGACGAACGTCCGGGGCCCGTCCATCTCGAACTGCCCGAGGACATCGCCGCGACCCCGGTCTACAACTTTGAGCTCATCCCGCCGCACCGGATGATCCAGCCGGTCGCCCCGGACGCCTCACTCGAAGCGGCCGCGAAGATCATCCGGGAAGCCGAGCGTCCCCTGCTCATGCTCGGTGCCGACGCCTCCCGCGCCGGCTGCCGACTCCCCCTGGCCGAGTTCGTGCCCCGCGTCGGGATCCCCTACTTCACGACGCAGATGGGCAAGGGATCGGTGTCGGGGTCGAGTGAGCTCTACATGGGCACGGCGGCGCTGACCGATCGCGACTACGTCCACGACGCGATCGAAAGCGCCGATGTCATCGTCACGATCGGCCACGACACGACGGAGAAGCCGCCGTTCACGATGGACGAGGACGGACCGACCGTCGTCCACCTCAACTTCCGCGCCGCCGTCGTCGAACAGGTGTACTTCCCGCAGCTCGAGGTCGTCGGGGACCTCGGTCCCACGCTCAACCGGCTCGCCGACCTGCTCGAGGGTCAGGTGCCCAATGCGCAGGCGCTGCTGCCGATGCGGGCGGGGATCCTCGCGAAGATCGAGGAGGGGGCAACCGAGCACCGGTTCACTCCGCAGCGGATCATCCACGATGTCCGCGCTGTCATGCCCGTCGACGGCATCGTCGCCCTCGACAACGGGATGTACAAGATCTGGTTCGCCCGCAACTACCGCACCACCAGGGCGAACACTCTGCTGCTCGACAATGCGCTGGCGACGATGGGAGCCGGGCTGCCCTCGGCGATCGCCGCGAAGCTCACGCATCCCGAGTGCCGGGTCATGGCGGTTGCCGGTGACGGTGGTTTCATGATGAACAGCCAGGAGATGGAGACTGCGGTGCGCCTCGGCCTCGATCTCGTCGTCCTCATCCTCGAGGACAGCGGCTACGGGATGATCCAGTGGAAGCAGGCCGTCGACGGGTTCCCGGACTTCGGGCTGCAGTTCGGCAACCCCGACTTCGTCACCTATGCCGAATCGTACGGGGCGAAGGGGCGTCGCCTCGACGACGTCGACGACCTCCAGGGGGCGCTCGAGACGGCGTTCGAGGAGGGCGGTGTCCAGCTCATCGTCATCCCCATCGACTACTCGGAGAACCAGCGGGTGCTCACCGAGGAGCTGCGGAACCGGTGATCACCGGCGGGTGAGCGGTGTGGGCTCGGGCACCGGGATGGGCTGGGGTGCTTAAGTAGTCGTGGGTGCCGGGGTGTTGATGTCCCTCGCCGAGGCGGTTCGTTCGTCGGCGTGCACGCTCACTCGACGATGATCCCGAGTTCGCGGGCGAAGAGCTCGGCGAAGACCATGAGCTGCTGGTCGTCGATCGTCGCTCCGCGCAGCGCCTGGATGCCGGTGATCTTATGTGGGGCGAGTCCCCGAAGGTCGACGCTGCGCAGGGTCGAGCCGGCGAGCTGGAGGCTGCCGACCGTCGAGCCCGGGAACGCGACCCGGGTCGCCGTCGCCATGTCGAGGTCGAGTTCGTCGATCGCGCAGCCGCGGAACTCGACGTCGGTGAGCTTCGCCGAGCGCAGGTTGAGGTAGGAGATCCGGCAGTTGTCGATGACGACCTTCTCCCACACGCTGTCGTAGCAGACACCGGCACCGATCCTGCATCCGGAGACCTCCGTATGGACGAGGTTCGCCCGCGGCATCATCAGAGTGTCCGCACGGGAATCCGTGAGCCGCACCCCGGACAACCGAGCGCCCGTGAGGTCGGCATGCCCGTCCGACCCGCCGAACGTCACCCGGGTCAGCGCGGAGTCGAGGAATGTCGCGCCCTTGGCGTCCGCCTCGGCGAGGTCGAGGTCGGTGAAGTCGAGCCCTTCGAGGAACTCGTCGGACCCGATATCGCCGAGGAGGCCCTCAGCGAGTTGTCCGTGGGTGATCGTCGGGGGTTTCGGTGCGGCAGTCGTCATGGGTGCAGACTATCGGCGGGCGGTGACACGGCTGCCCGTTGCCCAACCCACTAGACTGCAGGCATGAAGCCACTGACGACGATCCTGTCATTGCCCGTCGCCGACCCGCAGGCCACCGCGAACTTCTACGTCGATGGACTCGGACTCGAAACCGACGGAGTCGAGGACGGTATCGTCGCATTCGAACTGCCCAATCTTTCGATCTTCTTCATCGCCGCAGACGAATACGGCCAGTACCTCGAGCTCTCAGGCCAGCCCGGTTCGAAGAACCCCGTCCCGGGCGCCAGCATCATCTCCTGTGCTTTCGCCGCCCGAGCTGAGATCGATGAGGTGCTCGACCGTGCTGTCGCCGCTGGCGGGTCAGCCGATGGGGGTCAGGACGTCGATGGTTCGTACATGGGCTACTTCGCTGACATCGACGGCTACATCTGGGAACTCGTCGCCAACAATCAGACCGCCAAGGCCGCAGACGCGGCGGAATAGTTTCGTCACTGGCGACCGGTCTCGGAGGGCTTTCGACTCCCCCGTCCGAGCGCTGCAGGAGATCGCCGCCCCGCACAGGTGAGCCGCTCATTCAACAGTTGGCGTGAATATCGACGGTTCGCCGACGGCAGTGGCCGCTCGTTCAACACTTGGCGTGAAAAAGTCGTCTCCAAAGACCACATTCTCACGCTAAGTGTTGAACGAGTGAGAACTCGCCACGAGCGCGCGTGAGACACCAGCCCAGGACGCTGAAGTTGCGGACCAGAAGGCTGAGGCCGCGGCCTGCTCGCCCCGCCGCGGCCCGCTCGCCCGGCCGCGGTCGCCGAAGCGCCTCAGCCGCGGTCCAGTTGGCGGAAGCCATAGCCCGCCCGCTCAGCCGCGGTCCAGTAGGCGGAAGCCACTGACCACTCGCCCAGCCTCAGCCGCCGAAGCGCCCCGGCGGCCCCGCCTCACATCCGCTGGTTGCGGGCAGACTCGAAGATGCAGATGCCGGCGGCGGTCGCAAGGTTGAGGCTCTCGGCCTGACCGTAGATCGGCACGGCCACAGCGGCGTCGGTGACCGCGAGGTCCTCGGGCCTCATCCCCACGCCTCGTTGCCGAAAATACTTACGAACAAATTAGAGAAGTCGGAGAACGGTGACTCTTATGCGGCAGAAAAAAGGTCGGAACTATAGTTGCGCCAACTGGTGGTTCAGGGAGGGGTTGCCCAGAGTCAACGCTGCTCGTAGGTGAGGCTACCTTCCGGAACCGAACTCCCACCTGTCTCACCACCGCATCTTTGCCATTACCTTACGGCGCCTTGTCTCCTCTATCCTTCACGGATTGCACGTCAATATGCCTGAGCACGTTGCCCGCGTTAAACCAAATATCCTTTGGCAACACAAACCGTCCAAACTTATTCAATCCAGTACTTTCCTGAATCTCCTCCGGCTTGTAAGTCGGGTTCAATTTCGAAAGTAGAGTTGATCGGATTTGTCGAGTGTAATTATCAATCACTATGCCGAAGATCAACATCAATAATCCGAGAATCGCCAAAACGATTGCGTAATAGTACGATTCACCTCTGGGTTCTGCTGTGCTCGCATTAATCAGCGCGATCAGAGATCCTGTCACTAAAGTTCCGAAACCGACTGTCAGCAAAACTATTATGGTCACCATGTTGGACGGAATTAGCTGAAGCGCCAGCTTTCGATTCAGATCCGAACGCACAGCCGCACTAAAAGCTATCCTCATATTATTGCGCGCGTAGCTTTGACCGATTTTGTCGCCATCTAACGCAACTCGCTCCAACTCTTCAGCAATTTTCAGTTCATCTTTCCATGCTTGAAGTACCTGGGCTCTACGGTCGAAACGAAATCTATTTGCGACCAGCTGAATGATGGCTGTTACCACACTAGATCCCAGGACTGCCCCGGCAATTGCAATCAAAACTTCAGCGCTCATGGATTAAATGTATCACAACAGTTTTCGCACCAGCGGATTTAGTGAAGGCACGTCCTACTTCGCGCGAATCTACACGACTCATGAAGTCGCCTCCGCGATACAATGTTCCCATCTCCCTGCTCCTCCGTGGAGCGGGCGGCTATCTCAGGCGACGTCATACCCCAGATCAAGAAAATTGAAATCGGATCTTGCTTGCCGCTGTTGCCCGGTCGCCCAGCCGGGTCGCCGAAACCCCGAGCCTCAACCGCCCCGGCGGCCCAACCTCACATCCGCTGGTTGCGGGCGGACTCGAAGATGCAGATGCCGGCGGCGGTCGCGAGGTTGAGGCTCTCGGCCTGACCGTAGATCGGCACGGCCACGGCGGCGTCGGTGACCTCGAGGTCCTCGGGCCGCATCCCCCACGCCTCGTTGCCGAAGACCCACGCGGTGCGCGCTGAGAGGTCGAGACCCGACTCCCACGGGTGATGGAGGTCGTGCGCGGCATCGTTGCCGTCGGCGGCGAGGACCTGCAGGCCGCGGGCACGGGCGAGTTCGGTCACCTCGGGGAGACCGACACCCGTGACGACGGGAACATGGAAGATCGACCCGGCGGTGGCGCGGACGGTCTTGTCGTTGTAGACGTCGACGCTCGAGGACGTGAGCACGACGGCGTCGGCCCCGGCGGCATCGGCGAGCCGGATGATCGTGCCCGCATTGCCCGGGTCGCGCACCTGGGAGAGGACGACGATGAGCTGCGCATCCTTGTCGACGACGGAGGTGAGTTCGACGTCGAGTGCCCGGCACACGGCGACGACGCCCTGCGAGTTCACGGTCGAGGCGAGCTCAGTGAGGACCTCCTCGGTGACGGTGGAGAGGAAGATCCTCGACCCGGCCGCCGCCTCGACGAACTCCGGATGGCGCTCAGCGGCCGCCTCGGTGATGAAGAGCTCATCGACGGCACCCTCTGTGGCCAGGGCTTCGCGGACGGCCTGCGGACCTTCGGCGAGGAATCGGCCGGCGGCCTTGCGCCCACGGCGGCCGAGCAGCTTCGCGGCGTTCTTGATCCGCTTCGACTGCGGCGAGGAGATGACATCGGGCAGCTTCATGGCGCACCTTCGTGATCGGAGTGGGAGAACAGGGTGGGCGAACAGACCAACGGCCCCGAACGCAGCGGTTCGGGGCCGTTGGGACAGCGTCAGTGCGCATTCACTGCGTCAGCGGGCTGTCCAAGCGTCTGTCCGGGCGGGACGTCAGGCTGCCGGGGTCTTCGCGGCGTTGACGTCGGCCGGGAGGGCGTCCTTGGCCACCTTGACGAGGTGGGCGAAGGTCGGTGCGTCGTTGACGGCGAGCTCGGCGAGCATGCGGCGGTCGACCTCGACTCCAGCGGCCTTGAGGCCCTGGATGAAGCGGTTGTACGTCATGCCGTTGGCGCGGGCGCCGGCGTTGATGCGCTGGATCCAGAGGCGACGGAAGTCACCCTTGCGAGCGCGGCGGTCACGGTAGCTGTAGACCAGCGAGTGGATGACCTGTTCCTTGGCCTTGCGGTACAGGCGCGAGCGCTGTCCGCGGTAGCCGCTTGCCCGGTCGAGGATGACCCGGCGCTTCTTGTGGGCGTTGACTGCCCTCTTCACACGTGCCACGTGTTACTCCTTTGATTCGTTGCGTCCGGATCTCAGTCCGGAGTCTGGTTCAAGCTGTGGGGATCGGTCCGCAGCGGACCGGTCGGCCTCAGAGAGGCCGGGTCACTTGCCCTTGAGCTTGCCCAGAAGCTTGCGGGCCTTGGCGCGATCGCCGCCGGTGAGGACCTGGTCCGTACCGACACGGCGCTTGCGGCTCGAGGACTTGCCCTCGAACTTGTGCTGGTTGTTCACGCCTTCGCGCATGATCTTGCCACTGCCAGTCACGCGCATGCGCTTCTTGGCGCCGCTGTTCGTCTTCTGCTTCGGCATCGTGCCGTTCTCCTTTGCATTTCGTTGTGGGCACGGGGGTGCCCACAACTACTTCACCCACCGGACACAGGTGTCCGGCAATTCGTTACCTGTTGCTCACGCCTCGGGCGCTGCGTTCTTCTCCGCAGCGACCCGATCGCGTCGGGACTTGACCTCGGCGTTGCGGCCCTTGGCATCAGACGATGCCTTGCGGGCTTCGGCCTTGGCGTCGGATTTGGACTTGTGAGGAGCGATGACCATCACCATGTTGCGTCCGTCGACCCGCGGGGCGGATTCGACGGTGCCGAGTTCCGACACATCTTCGGCCAACCGGTTGAGCAGCTTGATGCCCATCTCGGGACGGGACTGCTCGCGCCCGCGGAACATGATCATGACCTTGACCTTGTCGCCGCCGGACAGGAACCGCGTCACGTGACCCTTCTTCGTCTCGTAATCGTGTTCGTCGATCTTGAGACGGAAGCGGATCTCCTTCAGCGCGGTGTTCGCCTGGTTCTTCCGGGCTTCCCTGGCCTTCTGGGCAGATTCGTACTTGTACTTCCCGTAGTCCATGAGTTTGGCCACGGGGGGCTTCGCCTGCGGGGCGACCTCGACGAGATCGAGATCTGCCTCTCGGGCGAGATCGAGTGCCTTGCGAATGGCAACGATACCGACCTGTTCACCATTGGGTCCGACCAACCGGACCTCGGGAACCCGAATCCGGTCATTGATGCGCGTCTCGCTGATGTGTTCACTCCTTTTTAGCTCAAATGGTGTCGTGGCAATGAAAAAGGCTCCCATCGACACGAATGCCAAGGGAGCCTGCACACACGATCACCGGGGCTTAAGACCACAGGATCTTTCCGTGAATACACCTCGACCCGCTGCCTTCATCCCCGATTTCCAACGAGGGGAAGAACATCAGATCTTCGGACCCGATCGCTCGTCGCGATCCAGGTGGGAGTCAGACTCCGCTTCGCACCGTATCCAGTGTACTACGGTTCATGACTCTTCGCACATCGTGACCCCTCCCGGCCACCCGGGTCAACGGAATGTGCCAAGCTTGTCCCATGACCTCTCAAGACCCCAATACCGCCGAGGCGGTCGGCGACGTCACCCGCGACATCGCCGAGGTTCCCGCCGTCGAGATCATCACGTCCACGGCCGTCCACCTCATGTCCGCTGCCGCCGTGAAGACCGGCCTGGCCGAGGACACCCCCGGCCAGTCCGCCGCCGACCTCATCGACCTCGACGAGGCGCGCAAGCTCATCACCGCACTCGCCGGTCTCGTCACCGGTGCCGCGACCGTCATCGGCGACCACCACGCTCGCCCGCTGCGCGACGGCCTGCGCAGCCTGCAGCTGGCCTTCCGCGAAGCCTCGACGATTCCCGACGAGCCCGGCCAGGGCCCCGGAGAGAAGTTCACCGGCCCCGTCCGCTGATCGCTTCGAGGCTCGCCCCTGTGCGCCGCACCCCTTCGCGGCTCGTCGACTGAGGCTTTCGCGCCCCTGACGGCCCCCGTTCACTGAGCGGGGGCCGTCAGTGCATCTCCACACCGAGGCGGTCTCACCACCCGAGGTCGGCGATGACCGAGATCATGAGGTCGTCTTCGACGTCATCGAAGCCGGGGCCGAACTGCCCGAAGCGCAGTGAGCTGATGAGTCCGACGATCGTCACCCACGTGCTGATCGCCCGCAGCACCGTAGCGGCATCGACGTCGATGCCGAGGGTCGCGAGTTCGGCAGCGACGCGCTCGACACCCGGGGTCGGCTGGGAACCCGCAATCTGCTCGCGCGTGATGCCCGCATCTGCGACGTCCGCGGCAGCTGCCTCGGCAACGCCCACATCGGCGACGTCCGCGGCACCCGTCCCTGGGGCGCCCGCCGTGCCCACCCCCACAGCATCTGCAACACCAGCCTCGGCGACGAGGGTGACCAACGTGGCCATGACGCGGGTGCCCGGCTCGACCGTCACCTCGCGCGGTGCCGCGTACGCCGCGATCGGCGTGCCGTAGATGAGCGCCCAGCGCCGGGGGAACCTCCGCGACCAGGCGAGCATCGCCAGCCCCAGCGCCGTCACCGACCTGTCGCGGTCGAGGGCGGCATCGACCGCCTCGGCGATCGAGGCGAAGGCGTCGGCGATGAGGATCGTCAGCAGTTCGTCGCGGGTCGTCACATAGCGGTAGACGGCACTCGAGACGATCCCGAGCTCACGCGCGATCGCCCGCAGCGAGAGCGCCTCCGCGCCTTCGGCGTCGAGCATCCGATTGCCGATCTCGACGATGCGCGCTTCGGTCTCCGCGCGCGCCTTCTCTCGCGGAGTCCGCTTCTTCTCCATCCCCTCACCCTACGGTGAGAGAGCACCGGATTTGAATGTGAGCACTGCTCTTGTTTTATCTCAGCGACGGGTCTACGCTCGGATCGTCACCAACAGAGAGCAGTGCTCACCTTTTGCGGCTGCTCGGCAGACGAAGGGAACACCGCCATGCGCTCAGCACTCGTCCTCGGCCTCGGCCAGATCGGCACCCAGATCGCCCGCGACCTCACCGCCGCCGGCACCGATGTCCGCGTCATGACCCGCTCGAGGCCGCCCGCCGAGGCGCTTGCCGCGACCGCCGGCGCGCCGGGGTCGATCACGTGGGCGCAGGGCGATGCGTCGAATTCCGCAGTCGTCCGTTCTGCCGCCGAGGAGGCGAATGCCGAAGCGATCTTCGCGTGTGTCCACGCCGCGTACGACTCGCGCGTATGGGCGACGACCCTGCCCGGCCTCGAGGCGGCGATCATGGATGCCGCAGCTGACCTCGGCATCCCCGTCGTCTTCCCCGAATCGGTCTACGCATTCGCCGGGCTGGACACCCCGATTACCGCCGACTCTCCGTTCTCCCCGGTCGATGACAAGGGCCGCATCCGCCGCCAGCTCATCGATGCTCGCGCGGCTCACCCGGCGCGGGTCGCGAGCGTGCTCGCCGGCGACCTCATCGGAGCGACGGCCACGCCGACGAGTTCGGTCGTGCGCCTGTGCATCACCGACCGCATCGCCGCCGGCCGTCGGGCAGTCGTGCTCGCGCACACCGACGTTTCCCACGGGATCACCGTCATCGGCGACATGACTCGGACGATGCTCGACGCGGCTGCCGATCTCGCCGACAGCGCCGCCGAGGTGGTCGCCGGCCAGATCGACGCGGTGGCTGAGATCGCCGATCCCGGGACCGCCGTTGCCAGTCCCACGACCACCGTCGCCGGTCCCGCCGATCAGGCAACCATCGCCGACACGGGCCGACAGCGCCCAGCCACCGCCGACGCGGGCCGCCAGCGCCCAGCCACAACAGGGGCAGACACACACCGTCTCGTCATCGCTCCGAGCGCCAATCCCACGCTCGCCGACATCGCCGCGTACACGCACGAGATTCTCGGCTCACACCCCAGGAAATCCGTCGCCGTCCCCCCACGCCGTCGTCCGGGCCGCGGGCTGGTTCGACCGGACGATGTTCGAACTCGCCGAACTCGCCCCGATCTGGCGCCGCCCCTGCCTCATCGAGGCGGGCACGGCCGCCGACTGGCGCCGCGGGATCGACGAGATGCTGCCCTGAGGACGCCCCACCTCGGCGAGGGTCGGCCTCAGCTCTGCCCGAGGAAGATCCCGTTGCCGGGGCCGAGCGGCAGGTCGAAGAAGTACCAGATCGCGAGCAGGCCCGCCCACGCGAGCCAGAACGGGATGACGAACGGGAACATCCGGGAGATCACGGTGCCGAGGCCCGCGTTCGGCTCGTAACGGCGGACGAGGCCGAGAAGGACGATCATGTACGGGTTGAGCGGGGTGATGACCTGCGTGGCGGAGTCGCCGACGCGGAACGCGGCCTGGATGAACGCGGGCTCGTAGCCGAGCAGGGCGAAGAGCGGGACGAAGACCGCGGCCATGAGCGTCCACATCGACGATCCGGAGACGATGAAGAGGTTGAGCAGGCTCGCCAGCAGCATGAACCCGATGATCGCGGCGAACCCGGTCAGGCCGATCGATTCGAGGCCGGACGCGCCGGCCACGGCGATCCACGACCCGATGCCCGACCAGTTGAAGAGGGCGATGAACTGGCCGAGGATGAACGCGAGGATGAGGAACGACATCATGTCGACGAACGACTGTCCCATCATCCTGACGATGTCGTTCATCGACCGGATCGTGCCGACGACGAGGCCGTAGACGACGCCCATGAGCATGAAGTACGCGAAGACGATGAAGACGATCGAGGACAGCAGCGGGGACTTCGGCAGGAAGCCGCCGTCCTCGTTGCGCCACGGGGAGTCGGGGATGAGGACCGCGAAGAGGATGACCGCGGTGAGGGCGAGCGCGGCGAGAACGGCCCAGCGCAGCCCCCGCTTCTCCGCCGGCTCGAGGGTCGGGCTCATCGCCGTCTGTGCGGCCTCCATCTCCTGCGCCGACACGGCGTTCTCCGCGTACTCCGAGCCCGTGGCCTGGTACTTCTTGTCGAGTCCCTGGCTCGTCGCGTCGACGTAGTCGCGCGGTACGCCCTTGCGGACCATGTTCGGTTCGATGAGCTTGTCGATGATGAGTCCGGCGATGAGGGCGAGGACGATCGAGGCGACGATGTTGAAGTAGTAGTTCGAGACCGGGTTGACCGCTTGGTACTCGACCCCGGGCAACGTCTCCATCACCGAGGTGGTGATGCCGGCGAAGAGCGCGTCGAGGCTCGTCGGGACGATCGACGTCGAATACCCGGCGCCGGTCGCGGCGAACCCGCCGATGAGACCGGCCATCGGATGCCGTCCCGCGGCCTTGAACACGAGCGCGGCGAGCGGCGGGATGATGATGAACGCCGAGTCGGCCATGATCGACCCGACGACGCCGACGAACCCGACGGCGTAAGGGAGCAACCAGCGCGGGCTCTTGCCGAAGGCGACGCGCACGGCCGCGGCGAGCATCCCCGACTTCTCGGCGACGCCGACGGCGAGCAGGATCGGCAGCACCGTCGCGAGCGGCGGGAACCCGATGTAGTTCTCGCCCATCGTCGTCGTCAGCCACGCCAGGCCCTCACCGGTGAAGAGGCCCCTGATCGCGACGACCTCGTCACTGCCGGGAATCGAGACCGACACCCCGGCGAGCGCCATCGCCGTCGAGATCGCCCCGGTGAGGAGGAAGAGTCCGAGGAAGAGGGTGAAGGGCTCGGGCAGTCTGTTGCCGATCCGCTCGATCCCGTCGAGCATCCGCTGCCCGATTCCGACTTTCCCTGACGCCTGCGTTGACATGGCTCTCTCCTATGAACGCGCTGAGTTCGGGAGGAAACCGGTGAAGGGCCCGAACCGCCGAGGTGGTGCTCACTGAACTCGCAACTGCCCTGGCCGCCCGCATTGTCCGACGATCGCAGTGCTGTCGTGGAACAGTCTGACACACCTCGGTGTCCGAGCTCACATAGGCCGATGCGGGTGCAGGGTAGTGCGCGGATGCGCGGGCTCCGCGCACGGCCCGCGCGCAGATCTGCTCAGGCGCGGTTGATCCGGCGCACCGCGAGTTCGGCGAGCAGCGCGGCCCCGTCGGGGAGGACGGAGTCGTCGAAGCGGGCGAGCGGCGAATGATTGCTCGGCGCCGTCGCCGGATCCCCCGTCGCACACGCACCGAGGAAGAGGTACGTGCCGGGCACTTCGTCGAGGACGAAGGAGAAGTCCTCGGCCCCGGCGTCGGGGGTGGGCTTGAGGGCGAAGCGGTCCTCACCGAAGAGCTCGGCCACGGTCTCGGCCATGAACGCGTGCTCATCGGGGTTGTTGACCGTGAGCGGGTAGACGTTCGTCATCGACACCTCGGATTCGAGTCCGTGCGCCGAGGCGATGCCCTCCATGAGCGGCACGACGAGTTCGGCGAGCAGGGCCCGGGACTCCCGGCTGAAGGACCGGATCGTCGCATTGAACTCCGCGGAGTCGGGGATGATGTTCTCCTTCGCACCACCGGCGATCCGCCCGACCGTGACGACGACGGGGTCCCAGATGTTGAAGCGCCTCGTCACCATCGTCTGCAGCGCGGTCACCGCTTCGCACAGCGCCGGAATCGGATCCATCGTCGTGTGCGGCGCCGACCCGTGGCCGCCGGCCCCGTTGAACCGCACCTTGAGCGAATCGGGGGCGGACATGAGCGTGCCGGGGCGGCCGGTGAAGACCCCGCGGGGAATCTCATGGGCGAGCACGTGGAGTCCGTAGGCGGCATCGGCGCGCTTGCCCGCAGCATCGAGAACACCCTCGGCGATCATCTGCTCGGCCCCGCCGTCCATCTCCTCCGCCGGCTGGAACATGAAGACGACATCGCCGTCGAGGTCCTCGCGCATCGCGTGGAGGATCCGCGCGGCCCCGACGAGCCCGGCGGTGTGGAGGTCGTGTCCGCACGCGTGCATCGTCTCCCCCGTCGTCGAGGCGAAGTCCTCTCCGCTCTCCTCGACGACGGGCAGCCCGTCCATGTCCCCGCGCAGGAGCACCACCGGCCGGTCCTCACCGGTGCGGCCACCGGGCTTCGTGCCGCGCAGCACCGCGGTGATGCTCGTCAGCTCCGTGCCCAGGGTGATCTCGAGGTCGAGGTCGGCGAGGGCATCGAGGACGCGCTGCTGGGTCTGCGGCAGCTGACGCCCGAGCTCGGGCTGCCGGTGCAGATCCCGGCGCAGGGCGACGAGGTCGTCGGCGAAGCGTCGGGCCAGCTCCCGGGTCCGAGACTCCGGGGCCTCGGCGGTCGGCTGTGCGGGGGTCGTCGACTGGGTGTCCGTGGGCGATTCTGTGGGTGTCATGGGCAATAACGTAGGGTCGGCCGGGCCGGCCGGGCAACGGTTCGCAGAGCCCGGGCGCAAGGTCTGGACAACTGTCGTCTCCGCGTCCGCCAACACGCGACAATCCGTCATTGTCGAGGTCAGCGGCGAGGCGCAAGGATTGAGACACTCATCACACATCAGGTCGCACAGGGAGGCAATGATGCAGACCAAGGCCACAGACTCACCGGATTCGCCGCCGAAGAAATCGTCGCCGGTCCCGCTCATCGCGGGCACGACGGTCGGCAACTTCGTCGAGTGGTTCGACTTCGCCCTCTACGGGTTCGCGGCGACGATCATCGCCGCGACGTTCTTCCCGCCCGACGGCGGTGCCGGGGCGCTGGCCGCGACCTTCGCCGTCTACGCCGCGGCGTTCGTCATCCGCCCCGTCGGCGGGTACGTCCTCGGTCGCATCGGCGACCGCTACGGCCGGCGCCGCGCCCTGTCGATCTCCGTCATCATGATGGGCCTGGCCACCGCCGCGATCGGACTCATCCCCGGTTTCGCAGCGATCGGCTGGTGGGCGCCGGCGCTGCTGCTGATCTTCCGCTGCCTCCAGGGCTTCTCCGCCGCCGGTGAGTTCGTCGGCGCGACGACGTTCCTCATGGAGCACGCCCCGCAGGGCCGCCGCGGACTGTGGTGCAGCTTCGTCACCACCTCGACGTGGCTGGGCACGGTGGGAGCCACGGTGCTCATCCTCGTCCTCCAGGCGAGCTTCGGCCCCGTCTACCAGGAATGGGTGTGGCGCGTCCCGTTCGTCTTCGGCGGGCTCATCGCCATGGTCGGCCTCTACGTCCGTCTCCGCCTGGCCGAGACCCCCGTGTTCATCAAGACCGAGGAGAAGATCGACAACGCCCCGCGCCTGCGCGACCTCTGGGCCAAGCACAAGGGCATCATCATGATCGTCTTCGTCTACAACGTCTTCCTCGGCATCCTCACCTCCTCGGTCGTCGGCTACCTGCCGAGCTATCTCATCTCCGAACTCAAGTTCGCTCCGCTGTCGGCGACGATCACCGTGACGATCATGCTCATCGTCGCCGCGATCACCAGCCCGATGATCGGGGCCCTGGCCGACCGGTACGGTCGCCGTCGGCTCCTCATCCCCAGCGTCGCGATCGCCGCCGTCGCCGTCGTCCCCGCCTACGGTCTCCTCGGCGTCGCCGCCCTGGCATGGCTCGGCATGATCGTCATGGTCATCGCGACGAACTTCGTCGGCGTCGTCGGCAACATCAGCGTCCCCGAGCTCCTGCCCCCGCAGTTCCGCTTCGTCGGCCTCGCCCTGCCCACCGCGATCGCCTACGCGATCTTCAGCGGCACCGCTCCCCTCGTCAACTCGAGCCTCATCTCCGCATTCGGCACCGCCCTGGCCCCGGGGTTCTACACGCTGGCCATCGGCGCCATCGCCTTCCTCGTCCTCGCCCGCTGGCTGCCGGAGACGAGGGACTCCTCGATCGCCCAGGGCGCGCAGCTGCGCACCCGCTGAACCGGCGATGGGCTGGGCCGCCACCGTGTCCTCTACCCTTGGAGGCATGCAAGATGAGGTCCAGTCCATCGTCGATGCCCTGAGCACGGCGCTGGGGCGCACCGTCTCGGTCAGCGACTACTCGATCCGCCACATCGCCCATTCCAAGCAGATGGGAGCGGTCGACCAGGCTCGCATCGATTCGGTGCTCCGGCGCCGCGTCTCACCCCAACTCCAGGAATTCATCTACTCCCAGGGCGCCCGCAGCGCGACCCGGCTCTTCGAGGTCGGGGCCAATGAGAGCCTCGATGCGTACATCGCCCGCTTCGGCTACCCCGTCACCGCCGAGGGCCGGACGATGGGCTTCATCTGGCTCCTGCAGACCGAGGGTCCCATCGGAGCCGACGAGGAGAAGACCGTCGCCGAGGCGGCCGCTTCCATCAGCCGGGAGCTGCGCCGTCAGGCCCACGCCGGACGAGCCCGGGACTCCGCCCTCAAACAGCACCTCGCCGATGCCCTCTCCCCCGACCCGGACCAGCGGACCAAAGGCGCCGAGGCCCTCGCCCAGGAGCGCCTCTTCGGCGCCCAGGCCTCGACCCTCCTCGTCCTCGAGTTCACCGGGACCACCGGCGCGAGCCCGGCGCAGCTCGGGATGAGCGCCTCCCTCCTGCTCGAGCGCTTCACCGACTGGTTCTCCCTGGCCCCGGGCCTCTTCCACGAATCCGCCGACCACAGCGTCGTCCTCCTCGGCGCGGACTTCCCCGACGACTCGGTGAGGCAGTGGTGGCAGGGCGAACTCGGCGATCAGGACGTGATCGACCGGGTCGGCATCGGCCTCGGCAGCGCCCTCGAGGACCTCAGGGACACCGAGACGACGATCGCCTCCTACCGGCACGCGCTCACCGCCGCCCGCATCGCCCTGACCACGGACACCGCCCCGGTCGCGCTCCGCCGCTGGAGCGAACTCGGGTACTACGGACTGTTGCCCGAGGCGAACGCGGAGACCCTGGCGACGCCGATCGCCACGGTCATCGCCTCACTCGTCACCGACCATCCCGACCTCGCGGAGACCCTCGAGCGCTACCTCGACGCGGCCGGCGACGTCCGGGCCACCGCCTCGGCGATGTACCTCCACCGGGGAAGCCTCTACAACCGGCTCAAGCGGATCGAACAGCTCACCGGCCTCGACCTCGGCAGCGGCGGAGACCGGCTCGCCGCGCACATGGGACTCAAACTGCTCCGCACGACTGGACAGCTGTCGTGGCCGGAGACCGTCGAACACGACAGTCAGCGATAGTCCGCGCGCCGCCGGACCGAGATAATCGGAAGACGACCACAGTTTCAACGACGAGATCAGAGGTAACAATGGCGATCTGGCTGGCCAACCCCACCGTGATTCCCTGCACCGGCGACGAGACCGACAAGGGCCCGGGCACCGCCCCCCGGGATGTCACGGGAATCCGCATCGACGATGGTCTCATCGATCGCATCGGCGGGGACGCCGAGGCGGGCGACGAGATCATCGACGCCCGTGGGCTGACGATCACCCCGGGTCTCATCGACGGCCACACCCATGCCGGCATGGCCAGCCCCGTCGATGCCAGCCTGCGCCACGACCTGCCCGTCGCCGTCCTCGCCGGCGACATCTTCTACGTCTGCGGGCAGGCCCTCGACGCCGGTTTCACGACGCTGCGCGACTGCGGCGGTCTCGATCTCGGGGTCCCGCAGGCGATCGCGAGCGGTCGGGTGCGCGGCCCGCGGATCGTCCAGTCCGGGCCCATCCAGGCCCAGACCGGCGGGCACGGGCACTACTCGAGCGAATGGGAGCCCACCGAGTACTTCGACACGCACGCGATCCCGGGGCTGCGGACGATCGCGCTGCTCGCCGACAGTCCCGATGAGATCCGCAGGAACGTCCGCGAGTCCTTCCGCCGCGGGGCCGACTTCATCAAGATGTGCGTGACCGGTGGCGTGCTCGGGTTCCGCAACAACGTCGAGGCCACCCAGTTCACGTTCGATGAGATCTCCGCGGCCGTCCACGAGGCGAACGCGAGGGGCACGTACGTCACCGTCCACGCCCACAATGCCACGGGCATCCGCACGGCCATCGAAGCCGGCGTCAAGTGCATCGAACACGGCACCGGCATCGACGGGGAGACCGCGCAGCTCATGGTCGAGAACGGCGTCTCCCTCGTCCCGACGTTCGCCACCGCCTACGTCTACCTCACCGGGTCGTCCGCCTCCGGCGTCGAACACGACTTCTCCGCCCAGATCGACGACGTCATCGCCGGGATGGAGTCCTCCCTGCGCGAAGCCCGGAAGGCCGGGGTGCGCATCGGTCTCGGCTCCGACCTCACGGGCCTCAATCAGGTCAATCGGGCCGAGGAGATGAAGCTGCGCTCGCAGCTCGAGTCCCCGGAGGCCGCGCTCATCGCCGCGACCCGGATCAATGCCGAGCTCTGCGACCTCGGCGAGGTCACCGGCACGATCGAGGAGGGCAAGCGCGCCGACCTCGTCGCTTGGACGGCCTCCCCGCTCGAGGATCCCACCCGCTTCACCGACCGGTCGACGATCGCGCATGTCTTCCTCGACGGCAAGCGCGTGGCGGGATCCGCCGCGGTGTGATCGCCGGCCGGCGGCCGTCGCACGTGCCGGCCGGCGGCCGTCGCACGTGCCGGCCGGCGGCGCTCAACCCGTTCAGTCGAAGTAGTGCTCGACGTCGATCGCGCCGCCGGCGCGGGTGAACTCGTCGTCCACCTCGGCGGCCAGGGCATCGTCGACGAGGTAGTCGAGCGCCGTGCACGCGAGCCCGTAGGCGGCGTCGCGGGCCGCGGTCTCGGCGGCCGGGGTGATCGCGGCGGCGGCGAACTCGCGGGTGTGCAGGGCCACCTCGGCGTCGGCGGTCCTGATGAGCGGATGGATGCCGGGGATCCGGTAGGAGACGTTGCCGAAGTCCGTCGACGCGGCGATCGACTCGTCGAGAACCCCGGCCGGCAGCGGTGAGCGTCCCCGCTCCTCCTCATGGAGGGCCCAGCGCGTCGTCAGGGCCGCATTGCCGCGCACCGGCAGCGACGGCGGGTGCTCATCCCACGTCACCTCGACCCCGGTGCCGGTCATCAGCGCCGCCCCCATCGCCGCGTCCTCGACCCGCTGCGAAAGCTCCTTGAGCGTCTCCGGATACTTCGAGCGGACGTAGCACTGGACAGTCGCGGACTCCGTGATGATCGACGGCCTGGTCCCGCCGTCGGCGATGACGGCGTGGAGGCGGGAGATCGGCGGCATCTGCTGCCGCAGGAGACAGAGACCCTGGTAGAAGAGGGATGCGGCGTCGAGCGCGTTGCGTCCCATGAATGGCTGCGCCGAGGCGTGCGCGGCGACGCCGGAGTACGTGACCTCGAGGAGGCGACGGCCGAGCCACACCTGGTCGGCGCAGTCGTAGCCGTACCCGTGGACCATGATCGCCGCATCGATGTCCGCGAAGGCACCGGCCCGGGCCATGATCTCCTTGCCCGAGTGCCCCTCCTCGGCGGGGGTGCCGAGGAGGACGACGGTGCCGGGCACCGCGGCCGGATCCTCCTCGAAGAGCGCGTGGAGGGCGAGGAACGCCCCGACCCCGGCGGCGGCGATGAGATTGTGGCCGCACGCGTGACCGATCTCCGGCAGCGCATCGTATTCGGCGAGGATCGCGATCGTCCGGCCCTCACCGCTGCCCGTCGTCGCGCGCAGGGTCGTGTCGACGCCGTAGAGGCCGGTCTCGACGGCGATGCCGCGGGATTCGAGGACGGCGGCGATCGCGGCGACGGATTCGTGCTCCTCGAAGGCCGTCTCGGCGAGGCCGTGGATGGTGTGGAGCAGCTCGGTGATCTTGGGACCGACGGTCTCGACGGCGTCAGCGATCGCCTCGATGCTCGCGGTCGGGGCGCCGGTGTGATCGTCGGTCCACTCCCCTGCCGCTGTCGCACGGGCCTGCGTCTCGACGGCGATGTGGTCGAGGTAGGACTCGTCGGGGACGGTGGGACGGCTGAGGTCGCGCATCGGGCTCATGTCACTCAAGCATAGGAGACCCGCGGCCCGGCACTACGCCGCGGTGAGTTGGAGGGCGAGGGAATCGACACGGTCGATGATGAGGGCATCGCCGGCCAGCGCTTGCTGGAACCGGTCGAGTTCGGCCCGGTCGACATCACCGCGGACGCCGAGGCGGATGCCGAGTTCCGGTCCTTCGACGTGGACGCGGGCGCTGCCGGGGCTGAGACTGAGCGTCGCCAGCCACGGGAAGGCCTCAGCGATCGTCGCGATCGCCTGCCCCACCTCGGTGTCGGCCCATGACGGCGTCCACGGCCGGCCCTGCGCGAACGCGAACAGCGCGGGACGCCGCAGGAGGAACGACCGCTCCGAGCCGGGGTCGAGGACGACGAGCTGGGATTCGGCTTCGACGGCGCCGAGGACGAGGCGTTCGGCTTCGATGGGCACCGGCCGGGCCTCGGGGTGCCACGTGGTCAGCGGGGGGATCGCGGAGAACCCGGGCGTGCATTCGCGGCCGTCGGCGGCCTGGAGGCGGACCATCGCCATCTCCGAGGAGTTGTCGACCATGAGCCCGTTCTCCCCGACTCCGTGGTCGACGGCCATGGGGACGATCGGCGCGTAGAGCCGGGTGCCGGACAGGGCAGAGACGACGCCGCGGTGGGCCTCGGCATCGAGCGGTGCCGCGGCCGCGGTCTCGAGGGCCGTGAGCAGGGCCGCATCGGCCTCACCGGTGTCCCCGGAGAACGGGTTCGGGGCGAGGTTGCGACCCTCCCACGGCTGGCCGGCCGAATCGGTCGACACGGTCTCAGCGTCCCGCGACGTCGAGGGCCTCTTCGAGCGTGAACTGCCCGGCGTAGAGGGCCTTGCCGACGATCGCGGAGTCGACGCCGGCAGGCACCAGGCTGCGGAGACTGCGGAGGTCATCGAGGCTCGAGACGCCGCCGGAGGCGGTGATCGGCTTGTCGGTGCGCGTCGACATCGATTCGAGGAGGTCGAGGTTGGGGCCCTGCAGGGTGCCGTCCTTGCGGACGTCGGTGACGACGTAGCGGGCGCAGCCGGCCTCCTCGAGGCCGGTGAGCACCTCGAAGAGGTCGCCGCCGTCCTTCGTCCAGCCCCTGGCCGCGAGCGTCTGGCCGCGGACGTCGAGGCCGATGGCCACGAGGTCGCCGAAGCGGGCGATCATCTCGGCGGTCCACTCGGGGTTCTCGAGCGCTGCGGTGCCGATGTTGACGCGTTCGGCTCCGGTATCGAGGGCCCTCTCGAGGCTCTCGGTGTCGCGGATGCCGCCGGAGAGTTCGACCTTGATGCCCACGGCCTTGACGACCTGGTTGAGGAGATCGGAGTTCGATCCCCGACCGAAGGCCGCGTCGAGGTCGACGAGGTGGATCCATTCGGCGCCGCGCTCCTCGAAGTCGTGGGCGGCGTCGATCGGTGAGCCGTAGTCGGTTTCCGTGCCCGCTTCGCCCTGGACGAGGCGGACGGCTTTGCCGTCGGCGACGTCGACGGCGGGGAGGAGAACGAGCTTGTCAGTCATGATGGCCTTTCCTGGGTCGCAGTCGTTGGTGCTGTGGTGGATGCGACGCTGAGTCAGTGATTCCGGGACCGCGCCGGTCCCGGTGCGTGCGGGTCAGTCGTGCGGCGCGGAGAACGATGCGATCCAGTTGCGCAGGAGTCCGGCGCCTGCGGTCGCGGATTTCTCCGGATGGAACTGGGCGGCCCACGTCGTGCCGTCTTCGACGGCGGCGACGAAGTCTCCGCCATGGGTCGCTGTCGTCACGAGCGTCCCGGTCGGGTGCTCGGTCGCGGCGTACGAGTGGACGAAGTAGAACTTCTCATCCTCGATGCCGGCGAACATCTGCGACCCGGGGGCAGCGGTCACGCCCGTCCATCCCATGTGGGGCACGACGGGGGCGTCGAGCGCGGTGACCTCACCGGGCCACAGGCCGATGCCCTCGGTCTCCTCCCCGTGTTCGCGTCCGCGGGAGAAGAAGACCTGGAGGCCGACGCAGATGCCGAGCAGAGGACGACCGGCCGCATGCCGGTCGCGGATGAGGTCGACGGCGCCGACGGACTCGAGCCCGCGCATCACCGCGGAGTACGCTCCGACCCCGGGCACGAGCAGACCGTCGGCGGCGTCGATGACCGCGTGGTCGGCGGTGAGGGTGACATCGGCTCCGGCAGCCTCGGCGGCGCGCACCGCGGAGCGGACGTTGCCGGCACCGTAGTCGAGGACGGCGATCGTCGTCATCAGCGTTGCCCTCCTGAGAGGACGCGGGAGATCCGCCACAGCGAGAACCCGAGGACGATCGCCCCGACGACGGCGACGATCCAGGCGACGGCGTTGCCGCCGAGTCCGACGGTGACGCCGAAGGCGAGGACGAGACCGGCGAGGACGGCGACGACGATCCACATGAGCGCGGTGCGTGCGAGTGCTGCCCGTCCCGGGGTCATCGTCGCCGCGCTCGCCTGGAGCTTCGACATCGACGAGGTCGGGATGTTGCCTTCGACCTCCTCGGGGGTGACGGTCTCGAGGAGGATCTGCTCGGTGACGTCGGGCAGGTTGCGCAGGGCGAGTCCGGCGGGGACATCGGACTCACGGGCCCCGTGGCGGAAGTGCCCGGCGTCGATCTGCTCGTCGCTGCGGACGAGGAGAAGGACCTCGTGCTTGCCGGCGAGCTTCGAAATCGCGGCGGCCGCCTCGTTGCCGGCTTCGACCCCGGTGTCGGTGAGGACGATGCCGGTGAAGTCGCCGATGGGCACGATCGTGCCGGAGATGTTCGACAGCACGCACGCGGCGGCGAGCTGGTCGGGGACGCCGAACGGAGTGACGACGACGGTGGTGCTCACAGGACTCCCTTGGTGCTCGGCACTGCGGTGGTGCGTCCGTCGGGTTCGACGGCTTCGCGCAGGGCGCGGGCGAATGCTTTGAATTGGGCTTCGACGATGTGGTGCGGGTCGCGGCCGCGCAGCAGGTCGAGGTGGACGGTCAGTCCCGCGTGGAACGCGATCGACTCGAGGGCGTGCGAGGTCATCGAGCCCGTGAAGTGTCCGCCGATGAGGTGGTACTGCTGACCGTCGGGCTCGCCCTCGTGGACGAAGTAGGGCCGGCCGGAGATGTCGATGACGCAGCGGGCCAGCGCTTCGTCGAGCGGGACGAAGGCGGCACCGTAGCGGCGGATGCCGGCCTTGTCGCCGAGCGCCTCGGCGAGGGTCTGACCGATGACGATCGCGGTGTCCTCGACGGTGTGATGCACGTCGATGTCGGTGTCGCCGGAGGAGGTGATGTCGAAGTCGATGAGCGAATGCTTCGCCAGTGCGGTGAGCATATGGTCGAAGAACGGCACGGTCGTCGAGATGTCCGCTCTGCCGGTGCCGTCGAGGTCGAGGGCGACGGACACGGTCGACTCGGAGGTCGATCGGTCGCGTTGGGCCTTCCGCATAGTGAGCCTTTCTTCGCTCTGGTCATCAGCCGGCGCACTCACGCGCCGACCTCTATTGTCTCAGTCCCGGTCCGCATCCTGCACAGGGGTCTCGCACCTGGACATCGACGGTCTCGCTGAGGCGGTTGTGTGATGGTCTCGCCGAGGCGGTGGAACCGAGGTGGTGGAGCGTCGCAGTCGCCGAGGCGGTGGTTCGGCGCACCAGGGCGGTGGTTCGGGTCGCGACGGCGGTCGGGCTCAGCGAGCGCTGAGCAGAGTGTCCGGGTCGGTCGCGACGATGTCGTCGAGGGCCGCGAGGAACGCCGTCGTCTCGGCTTCCGTGCCGGCGTTGACGCGGG
Source organism: Brevibacterium sp. 2SA (assembly GCF_005502845.1). Taxonomy (NCBI): domain Bacteria; kingdom Bacillati; phylum Actinomycetota; class Actinomycetes; order Micrococcales; family Brevibacteriaceae; genus Brevibacterium; species Brevibacterium sp. 2SA. The sequence continues at coordinate 55,666 of NZ_SCMW01000014.1, forward strand.
CATGATGCGGAATGCCGATGTCGCGGATGAGGATCCCGCGATCGAGGAGCTTCTGCCACAGGTCGGCCGGTGAGGCGATGTTGCCGAAGAGGACGAAGTTCGAATCGCTCGGGTAGACGGTGAAGCCGAGGGCGGCGAGGCGGTCGGCGATCGCCGTGCGCGAGTCGATGAGCCGGTCGACGTTGCCGAGCAGGAGGTCGGCGTGGTCGAGGGCCGTGCACGCGAGCACCTGGGTGATGTCGGAGAGGTGGTACGGCAGCCGGACGAGGCGGAGGGCGTCGATGAGTTCGGGGGCCGCGATCGCGTAGCCGAGCCGCAGTCCGGCGCACGCGAAGGCCTTGCTCATCGTCCGGGAGACGACGAGGCGCGGTCGGCCCTGAAGCAGGGTCATCGCCGAGGGCAGGGCGGGACGGGAGAACTCGGCGTACGCCTCGTCGACGATGACGATTCCACGGCAGTTCTCGTAGGCGGCGGCGATGACGTCGAGGCCGATCGAGGTGCCGGTCGGATTGTTCGGGGTGCAGAGGAAGACGATGTCGGGATCGACGCGGGCCACCTCGGCGGCCACGGTTGCGGCGTCGAGTTCGAATTTCTCGTCCCGGGAGGCCGCCACCCAGGTCGCGCCGGTGCCGGTCGTGATGAGCGGGTGCATCGAATAGCTCGGGGTGAAGCCGAGTGCGGTGCGTCCGGGGCCGCCGAAGGCCTGGACGATGTGGGAGAGGACCTCGTTCGAGCCGTTGCCCGCCCAGATCATCTCCGGGAGGAGGTCGACCGAGCCGCCCGCCCGCTCGTTGACGCCGTCGAGATAGGTGACGAGGTGTTCACGCAACGCCGTGAATTCCCGGTCGGGGTAGCGGTTGAGTCCGGCGAGGTGGCCGTCGACGGCCCGGCGCATCGCCTCGGTGACGACCTCGGGGATCGGATAGGCGTTCTCATTGACGTTGAGCTGTACCGGAACGTTGAGGTGCGGAGCGCCGTAGGGCTGCTGACCGACGAGGTCGGACCGGACCGGCAGAGAGTCGATGTTTCCCACACACCGATTTTAGCGCTGGGGAACGTTGAGGCTCTGGCCGGGGTGGACGACGGGGCTGTCGAGGTGGTTGAGCTCGACGATGTCGGCGACGACCTCACGGGTGTCGCGGTCGAGGCCGAGGTTCGAGGCCACGGTCCACAGCGACTCGCCCTCGCCGACGACGACGGCGTCAGCGGCGACTCCGACGACTTCTCCCTCAGCGACCGCCTCGGCGGTGAACGTCTGGGTGGAGATGAAGAGCGTGCCGCCGATGATGGCGAGAGCGCACAGGGCAGTCCGGAGCAGGCGCACGGCGCGGCGGCCGCGGACGGTCAGACGCATTTCGTGATTCTTCTCAGACATCGCTTTACCTCTTTCTTCGTACGATTCCACCCGCAATGAGTAGAACGTCTGTTCTATTCAACATGCCAATCGAACAAATGTCCAGTCCACCTCGAACATTTATGAGACAATGAGCGAGAACCAGCGTTGTTGATCGATCTCGAACAACCATCCCAGGCGGCACTGACACGAGATCTCTCGAAGCGCTTCGACCGGTGGGATTAGAACGAAGGGGAAGAGGCAATGGTGCAGAGCAAACGAGGCAGAGGAAGGCCGCGCAACGAGGATGTGGCCAGCGAGATCGCGGCTGCGCGCAGCGAAGAGGACGAGGTCGAGATCCCCGACGGGCCGACCGGAGCCGGCGACTTCCGACTCTCCCCCCGGCAGCGGCTCGTCCTCGAGACGATCGAACGCGCCGTCGTCACCAACGGCTACCCGCCGAGCATGCGCGAGATCGGTGAGGCCGCGGGTCTCGCGTCGCTCTCGAGCGTCGCGCATCAGCTCTCGCAGCTCGAGCGGCTCGGCTATGTCCGTCGCGATCCCAAACGCCCGCGGGCGATCGAGGTCGTCAATCCCTTCGAAGAAGAGGAGGCGGAGCGGGCGAAGTACGAGGAGCTCGCGAACAACACCGTCCAGGTCCCCGTCGTCGGCCGCATCGCCGCCGGTGGCCCGATCCTCGCCGAGCAGGAGGTCGACGACGTCTTCTCCCTGCCGACGCAGGTCGTCGGCTCCGGTGAGATGTTCCTCCTCAAGGTCGTCGGCGATTCGATGATCGAGGCCGCCATCTGCCACGACGACTGGGTCGTCGTGCGCAAGCAGCACACCGCCGACAACGGTCAGATCGTCGCCGCCCTCCTCGATGGTGAGGCGACGGTGAAGACGCTCAAGCGCAAGGCCGGGCGCCAGTGGCTGCTCCCGCAGAACAAGGACTACGACCCCATCGACGGCACGTACGCGCAGATCATGGGGCTCGTCGTCGCCGTCATCCGCCGCCTCTGAAAGGTGCCGCGCGGGCACAGCCTGCGCGGCGACGCCGAGCGCCCCGGACTACTCCTTCGCGTCGGCGAGGCGGCCGAGGGCCGTGCGGACGAGCTGTGAGTCCGTCGTCGGCCACATCTGCGGCATCGAGTTGACGAGGTAGCCGGCGTACCGAGCCGAGCGCAGCCGCGAGTCGAGCACCGCGACCACGCCCTTGTCCGCCGTCGACCGGATGAGGCGTCCGGCTCCCTGGGCCAGACGCAGTGCGGCATGCGTCGCGCTCACCGCCATGAACCCGTTGACACCGCGCTTGTCGGCGTCGCGGGCCCGCGCCTGCATGAGCGGATCGTCCGGCCGCGGGAACGGAATCCGGTCGATGATGACGAGCCGGTTCGTCCTCCCCGGCACGTCGACGCCCTGCCACAGTGACATCGTCCCGAACAGGCACGCCTCATCGTCGGCGGCGAAGCGGGAGACGAGTGACGGCAGACCGTCCTCCCCCTGGAGAAGGATCGGGACGTCGACCTTGGCGCGCAGGTGCTCGGCGGCGGCATTCGCTGCCGCCTTCGAGGAGAAGAGCCCGAGCGCCCCGCCACGGGATGCGGTGACGAGCGCTTCGAGTTCGGCCAGCGCTTCCTCGCTCAGCCCGCTGCGACCGGGTTTGGGCAGGTGAGACGCGACGTAGATGATCCCCTGGCGGCCGTAGTCGAAGGGTGAGCCGACGTCGAGGCCGTCCCACCTCGGCGCGTCCGGTCCTAAGAGACCGAGCGAGGCGGCCACGGCGTCGAAGTTCCCTCCGAGGGCGAGCGTCGCCGAGGTCGCGACGACGGTGGAGTCCTCGAAGATGCCGTTGCGCATCGTCCCGGCCACGCTCAGCGGGGCGACGACGAGGTTGGTCGTCTCGCGTTCGCGGAAGGTGCTGCGGCTCAGCCACACGACGTCGTTCTTGCCGGGGTCGCAGAAGCGCTCGGCGAGTTCGAAGATCTCCTGGCACCGGGCCTTGGCCATCTGCCGCCCTGCATCGGCGTCCTCTCCGCGTCCGCCGATGTCGTTGATGATCTGCCGGGCGGAGTCGCGGATCTGCGTGAGGGCTAGTGCCAGCGGCTCGCCGACGAAGAGCATGAGCCCCTCCTGGACACCGGCGGTGGCGCGTTCGAAGGCCGCCGAGGCGGTGTCGAGCATCGCGACGACCCCGTCCTCGACCGCCGTGTTCTTCCGCACCGCCGAGGTGGCCGCCGACAGCATTCCCGTGTTGATCTGGCCGGACAGGGCGTTCGTCACGCGGTCCTTGAGCTCGTGGGCCTCGTCGATGATGATGACGTCGTGTTCGGGCAGCACGGAGTTCTCCCCGAACGCGTCGATCGCGAGCAGCGCGTGGTTCGTCACGATGATGTCGGCCTCCGAGGCCGCGGTCCGCGCCTGTTCGGCGTAGCACTCGGTGAAGAGCGGGCAGTTCGACCCGAGGCAGTCGAACGCGTTGACCGACACCTGCGCCCACGCCTTGTCGCTGACGCCGGGCAGCAGATCATCCCGGTCGCCGGTGTCCGTCGTCTTCTCCCACGTCCGGATCCGCTGGATCTCCTCACCGAGGCCGGACCGGTCGGCGGGCTTGCGACCGGCGGCGGCATCGGCGCCGAGGTCGAAGAGCATGCCCTCGTCCTCGTCGGGGTAGCCGCCGTCGAGTTTGTGCTTGCACACATAGTTGCGCCGCCCTTTGAGCAGCGCGGCCTTCGGCAGCGGGTCGAGCGTCTTCTTCAGCGCCTTGAACAGGCGCGGCAGGTCCCGGTGGATGATCTGCGTCTGCAGCGCCAGCGTCGCCGTCGAGACGACGACCGTCCCGCCGGTGCGGCTGGCGTACTCAGCGGCGGGCACGAGGTAGGCCAGCGATTTGCCGGTGCCCGTGCCCGCCTGGACGAGGAGGTGGATGTTCTTGTCGAGCGACGAGGTGACCGCCTCGGCCATCTCGGTCTGCCCCTCACGGGGCGCTCCGCCGATCGCCCCGACCGCGGTCTGGAGCAGATCGGAGACCGTGCTCACTCGCCGATGACCAGGTCGGGCCTGCGGAACTCCTCGAGTTCGGCGGCGAGTTCGGCCGGGACCTTCGCCTGCATGCCCGTGCCGCCGGCGCCGTGCTCCTCGTGCTCGACGGTGCCGAGCGCGTAGATCTTCGACACGAGGTCGCCGCGCTCATACGGGATGAGGACGGTGATCTCGATGTTCGGCGAGGGCAGCTTCTCCTCGATCGTCTCGACGAGTTCGGCGATGCCCTCCCCCGTCGCCGCGGAGACGAACCGCGCTCCGGGGTATTCGGCGCGCAGGGCGGTGACGACGTTCTCGTCGGCGAGGTCGACCTTGTTGAAGACGAGGAGTTCGGGGATGTCACCGGTCTCGACGTCGCCGAGGACCTCGCGCACCGCGTGGATCTGCCCGTGCGGGTCCGGGTGCGAGGCGTCGACGACGTGGAGGAGCAGATCGGAGTCGGCCGCCTCCTCGAGCGTCGAGCGGAACGCCTCGACGAGCTGGTGGGGCAGGTTGCGGACGAAGCCGACGGTGTCGGTGTACGTGAAAGTGATGCCCTCGGCCGTCCGCGACTGCCGGACGGTCGGGTCGAGGGTCGCGAACAGCGCATTCTGGACCATCACCTCGGCGTCGGTGAGCCGGTTGAGCAGGGAGGACTTGCCCGCGTTCGTGTACCCGACGATCGCCACCGACGGGATGTGGTTGCGGTTGCGGTTCTTCCGCTTGGTGTCCCGGGCCGGGGCCATGCCGGCGATCTCTCGGCGCAGCTTCGCCATCCGCGTGCGGATGCGGCGGCGGTCGAGCTCCATCTTCGTCTCACCGGGACCGCGCGATCCGATGCCGGCACCGCCGGCGACCCGGCCACCGGCCTGGCGGGACATCGACTCACCCCAGCCGCGCAGACGCGGCAGGAGGTATTCGAGCTGCGCGAGCTCGACCTGGGCCTTGCCCTCGCGGGACTTCGCGTGCTGGGCGAAGATGTCGAGGATGAGCGCGACGCGGTCGACGACCTTGACCTTGATGACGTCCTCGAGCCCGCGCCGCTGGCTGGGAGCGAGTTCGGAGTCGATGATCACGGTGTCGGCGCCGACGGCTTCGACGATCTCCTTGAGCTCGGCGGCCTTGCCCTTGCCGAGGTACGTGCCCGGGTCCGGCTTCTCCCGGCGCTGGACGATCGCATCGAGGACCTCGGAGCCGGCGGTCTCGGCGAGCGCGGCGAGTTCGCGGATCGAGTTCTCCGCCTCGTCGAGCGTGGTGTTCCACAGTCCGGCGAGCACGACGCGCTCGAGCCGGATCTGGCGGTATTCGACCTCGGTGACATCTTCGAGTTCGGTGGAGAGTCCGGCGACGCGCCGCAGGGCGGCACGCTCGGCGAGATCGAACTGGGAGTCCTCGTCAGCGGGGGTTCCCTGCGGGCTCAGCGCCTGAGCACCTCTGGCGAGGACGCGGTCGAGCATGGCATCTCGACGCTCTTTGTCGGTGGACGTCATTCATTCCTTTGTTCGTGTGTCGTTGTCGTGGTGCATTCTGTGCAACGCATTCCGACGTCGTTCTATTCTCCCACAGACCACTACACTGAAACGGTGGCAGAGCACTATTTCACGCAGAGCCCGACGAGCGACGCGAAGCGCCGGGAGATCACCCTCGACCTCGCCGGTCGCACCGTGACCGTGGAGACGCTGAGCGGGACGTTCTCCCCCACCCGGCTCGACCCCGGCACCGCTGTGCTCCTCAAGCACCTTCCCGCTCCCGCCCCCGGTGACCTCCTCG
>NZ_SCMW01000015.1:0-61641 GCF_005502845.1 Brevibacterium sp. 2SA
GGAGAGGGCGATCGCCGACTGCGGATCGGACTCGCGGACGAGGTAGATCTGCAGCGGCATCGTCCGGGTCACCCCAGACAGGGAACCGGCGAAGGTGAGGGTCGCCCCGAACTCGCCGAGGGACCGGGCGAAGCAGAGGACGGCACCGGTGAGGATGCCCGCCCTCAGCATCGGCACGGTGACCGTGACGAACACCCGCATCGGCGTCGCCCCGAGTTCGGCGGCGGCGATCTCATAGCGCTGCCCGCGCGCGGCGACCGCGGTCTCGACCGACATCACCATGAACGGGAGGGAGACGAAGATCTGGGCGACGACGACGGCTGCCGTCGTGTACGCGAGCCCGAGACCGGCCTCGGTGAGCAGGGACCCGAGATACGCCGAGCGCCCCCACGTGTAGAGGAGTGCGAGGCCGCTGACGACCGGCGGCAGGACGAGCGGGAGGAGGATGAGGGTGCGCACGAGCCGCTGCCCCGGGAACGTCGTCGTGGCGAGAAGATACCCGAGCGGGAAGCCGAGGACGACGCTGACGAACGCGGAGATCGTCGACGTGAGCAGGGACAGTCCCATCGCCAGCTGGGACTCGGGGGCCGCGATGACCTCGCCGAGGTGGCCGAGGTCGATGCGGGTGACCATCCCGATGATGGGGACGAGGAGGAACGCGACGGCGAGGACAGCGGGAATCCACAGCCACCTCGGCGCCGTCGCATGTCTCCGGGCACGTCCCGTCACGGACGGTACCCCGGTGTGGAATCACAGATCATCCACCCATTATCACCCGCAGATGCGGAGTTTCATGCCATCTGCGTCAGCATCTGAGACTGGTTCGGGTCAGTCGCCGCCGGCGGTGTCGATCCACACCATCGTCGCCTTGACGGCCGCGGTGGCGAGACTGCCGGGTTCGAGTTCGAGCTGACGGCACGCCTCGGCGGACATCAGGGACACGACCCGGAACGGTCCGCACTGGAGGCTGACCTGCGCCATCACCCCGTCGATGACGACATCGGTGACGAGACCGGTGAAGCGGTTGCGCGCCGAGCTGCGCACGTGCGTCGGGTCCTCGAGGGAACCGGCGCCGTCCTGGGCGAGCACGGCGAGTTCGGCGCCGTCGACGACGGACCGGTTCGAGGCGTCCTTGTGCTGAGCGAGCCGGCCGTCGCTGATCCAGCGGCGGATGGTGTCGTCGCTGACGCCGAGGAACCGGGCGGCCTCGCTGATGCGCAGCTGAGTCATTCGAGCGCTCCCACCCATTCGTCGTCGCCGTCGGTGAAGAACTGGTGCTTCCAGATCGCCACCTTCTCCTTGACCTCGTCGACGAGCTCGCCGCACGCGACGAACGACTCACGACGGTGCGGTGAGGCGACGACGGCGGCCAGCGCCACGTCACCGACGGACAGCTCTCCGACCCGATGGACGACGGAGAGGCGGACCGCGGGATGCCGCGCGGCCACGGCGGCGGCCGCCTCGGCGATGTGCGCGGGCGCCAGCGGGTGGGATTCGTAGACGAGCCGGGTGACACCGCGGCCCGAATCGTGGTCGCGGATGATCCCGGAGAAGGTCACGGCGGCGCCGCATTCGGCGGTGACGACCTCGGGTTCGAGCTCGGTCACGCTGATCGGGGACTCGGTGATGCCGGTGTTGATGACGGTCATGACTCCCGACTCCAGTCCCCGCTCTTGCCGCCGGTCTTCTCGAGCACCTTGATGTCGCCGATGACCGCGCGGTTGTCGACGGCCTTGATCATGTCGAAGATCGTTAGCGCGGCGACGGAGACCGCGGTCAGGGCCTCCATCTCGACACCGGTCACCGAGACCGTCTTCACGGCCGCGGTCACCGTGACGGCCGAGTCGGTGAGGGTGAAGTCGACGTCGACGCCGGTCAGCGGCAGCGGATGGCAGAGCGGGATGAGGTCGCTCGTGCGCTTGGCGCCCATCACCGCGGCGATCCGCGCCACCGGCAGGGCGTCGCCCTTGGGCAGGCCCGCCTCGGCGATGAGGGAGATGACCTCCGGGGTCGTCGTGATCGTGGCCGTGGCCACGGCCCGCCGCCGGGTGGTGCTCTTGTCGCCGACGTCGACCATCCGGGCGGCTCCGGTCTCGTCGAGGTGTGTGAGGCTCACGCGATTGTCCACGTTCTCAGCCTATCCCCCGCGCCCGCGAACGGGTCGTCAGGGTCATCGGTGGGCGGGATGAAGACGAGGTGGGTGCTCTCGGCGTAGCTGTGGAGCAGATGCGACCGGGAGCCGCCGACGAGGGTGATGCCGTCGTCGTCGACGATCGCCCGCCGCACCTGGAGTTTGCCGCGGGGCGGGGTCTCGTCGAGGTCGGCGGCGAGTCGGTGGAAGCCGACGGGGCGGGCGTCAGTGCCGGGATCGATGCCGAGGAGGGCCGGGCGGATGAAGAGCTCAAGACTGATGAGGGCGCTCACGGGGTTGCCCGGCAGGGCCACCCAGGGGCGACCGGCGAGCCTGCCCACGCCCTGCGGTCCGCCGGGCTGCATCGCGATGGGTTCGAAGAGCATGTCCGCGGCCGGGTCGAGGGCCGCGGCGAGTTTGACGACCTCGCGGGCGCCCTTCGAGATGCCGCCGGTCGATACGACGAGGTCGGTGTCGACGTCGCGCACTCGACGCAGCAGCTCCTCCGGGTCGTCGGGCACCCGCAGCCGGGTGACCTCCGCACCGAGGCGGGTGAGGCTCGCGGTCAGGGTGATGCCGTTGGCGTCCTCGATGCCGGCGTCGGCGTCCCCGGCGATCTCGTCTCCGGTGCTGAGGACGAGGATGCGCGGGAGGGTGACGACCTCGAGGTCGACGACTCCGCAGGCGGCGGCGACGCCGAGGCGGGCGGGGGTGAGGAGCGCACCGGCGCGCAGGACGGTGGTCCCGGCGGTGACGTCGCTGCCGCGGGAGCGGACGAACGCGCCCGGTGCGGGTGCGGTCTCGACGATGATCTCAACGGCCCCGAAGGTGCCCGGTTCGGTGGCCTCGATGGGGATGATCGTGTCCGCACCCTCGGGCACCGGGGCCCCGGTCATGATCTCGACGACGGTGCCGGGGTCCACGGCAGCGCCCCGGGCTCCGGCGGCGACCTGCCCGACGACGGGCAGCGGGCCGAGGCGGGACCCGTCCCGCGGTGCGGTCGTCAGGGTCTGCGCGGCGACGGCGAAGCCGTCCATGCTCGAGTTGTCGAACGCGGGGACGTCGACGGCGGAGACGACATCGGCGGCAAGCTGCCTGGGCCCCTGGAACAGGGCTGTCAGGGGCCTGCGCGCCGCGCCGCGCAGCGGACTGATCGTCTCGAATACCCGACGACGATGCGTGAAGGCGCTGGTCATGGGACGATGATAGCGAAGAGCTTTCGTCAAGGGAGGAGAACGGACATGGGGACGATCGGTCTGCCGACCCCGGTGCTGAGGACTCCGACTCTCGACCCGGGCACGTCGTTCACCGCGCACAGCGAGGAGTCTCTCCTCGACACGTTCGGGCGTCGCGCGCGCGACCTGCGGATCTCGCTGACGGATTTCTGCAATCTGCGCTGCAGCTACTGCATGCCCGCCGAGGGTGTCGAGTTCATGCCCCGCGACGCGGCGATGAGCGCAGAGGAGATCATCCGCTTCGCCCGCATCGGCGTCGAGCGGTTCGGTGTCGACCAGATCCGGTTCACCGGCGGAGAGCCGCTGACCCGCCACGACATCACCGACATCATCGCAGGCGTCGCCGCCCTGACACCGCGGCCGAACATCGCCCTGACCACGAACGCGATCGGTCTCGACAAGCGCGCGGCGAAGCTCAAGGAGGCCGGTCTCGACCGGATCAACGTCTCCCTCGACACGGTCGATGCGGACACGTTCGCCGCGATCACCCGGCGACCGTTCCTCCAGCGCGTCCTCGACGGAGTCCGGGGTGCCCAGGAGGCCGGTCTCGACCCGGTGAAGATCAACGCCGTGCTCCTGCCGGGAGTCAACGACGCTCAGGCGCCCGACCTCCTCCAGTGGTGCCTCGACCACGGGCTGTCGCTGCGGTTCATCGAGCAGATGCCCCTCGATGCGGGACACTCATGGGATCGCGGCACGATGATCACCGCCGCCGACGTCTTCGCACTGCTGGCACCCCGCTTCGTCCTCACACCCGACGAGGCCCCGCGCGGTGGGGCGCCGGCGGAGAAGTTCCGGGTCGCGAGCCGGGAGGATCCGGACACCGACCTCGGCGACGTCGGCATCATCGCCTCGGTCACGCGTCCGTTCTGCGCCGACTGCACCCGCACCCGACTGACCGCCGAGGGCAGAGTGCGCACGTGCCTGTTCTCCCGCACCGAGGTCGATCTGCTCGCCGCACTGCGCTCGGGTGCGACTGATGAGGAGATCGCGAACCTGTGGAAGGGCGCGCACTGGGCGAAGCTCGCCGGGCACGGCATGGACTCCGCCGACTTCACCCAGCCGCAGCGACCGATGAGCGCCATCGGAGGATGAGAGAGACCGTGTCGACCACCGCAGACTCGCATGCCGCCGCACCCGCGACCGTGACCGTGCGCTTCTTCGCCGCCGCCCGGGAGGCGTTCGGCACGAAGCAGTCCACCGCCGAGGCGGCCACCCTCGGCGATCTCATCTCCGTCCTCACCGCCGGGGCCGACACCGAGGCGGTCACCGTGCTTGAGCGGTCGAGCTTCCTCGTCAACGCCCGGGCGCGCACCGACCGGCAGGCGCCCTTGGCCGCCGGGGACACCGTCGACGTCCTCCCGCCCTTCGCGGGAGGCTGAGCGGGACAGAGCGCCGTGCGAGCGGCGGAGTGCGAACGCCGTCGGGTGATTGCCTGTCGGAGCGTGACCGCCGGTCAGGTCGCGGCGTCGATGCCGCCGCGGGAGAGGTGGGCGAGGTAGCCGCCGGAGATCGACACGGCGTCGACCCCCGCCCGGCGCAGAGCGCTGACCGTCCGGGCCGAGCGCACCCCTGACCGGCAGTAGAGGGCGAACCGTGCGGACTCCCCCACGACCGCCGCGCCTGTGGCCGCCGTGAGCAGCTCGGGCTCGGCGAGGAGACGCTCCATGGGAATGTGGGCGGCTCCGGCGACGCTGCCCGCCGCCACCTCGTCGTCGTCTCTGATGTCGACGAGCACGTCGTCCGCGGTGAGGTCATCCCACGTGATGACCGGGATGGCCTCGTCGGCGGGCGCGTTCGCCGCGGTGGCTCCGGAGAGGTCACCGGCTGCTCCCTGGGCACCGCCGGTGCGGTGGGCCTCCAGACTCGTCACCGGCCGGCGCTCTGGGTCTCGGGCGACGGGGATCGTCTCCCAGCTCGCTTCGAGGCTGCTGTGGATCGAGACGGCGTCGAACAGGGGTGTGCCGATGCCGGCGAGCACCTTGACGGTCTCCATCGCCATCGCCGAGCCGATGCTGCCGCACAGGGCGCCGATGACCCCGGCGGTCGCACAGTTGGGCACGGACCCCGGCGCGGGCATCTCGGGATAGAGGTCGCGCAGCGTCGATCCGGTGCGGGCGTCGAAGACGGCGAGCTGCCCGTCGAAGCCGAGGATCGTGCCCCACACGAGGGGGGTCCCGAGCATCTCGCACGCGTCGTTGACGAGGTAGCGGGTCTCGAAGTTGTCGCTGCCGTCGACGACGATGTCGGCCCCGGTCAGCAGCTCCTCGGCGTTGTCGGCGGTGAGCAGCACCGGGTGCGTGATGATCTCGATGTCGGAGTTGAGACCGGCCAGCCGCCGGGCTGCGGAGTCGACCTTGCGGTTGCCGACCTCCTCCTCGGCGTGGAGGAACTGCCGGTGGAGGTTGCTCAGTTCGACGACGTCGGGGTCGATGACGCTGATGGTGCCGACCCCGGCGGCGGCGAGATAGGTGAGCACGGGCGCTCCGAGGCCACCGGCGCCGATGACGACGACGTGGGAGGCGAGCAGCCTCTCCTGAGCCTGGGCGCCGAATCCGCGGAGGCGGATCTGGCGGGTGTAGCGGGCGAGGTCCATGGCTCTCAGTCTAGGACCGAGGAGCGCACGCGTGCGCACCCCCTACCTCTCGAGGCCGGTCGCCGGCAGGGCGAGGACCTCGACGAGGTCGCCTGCAGTGATCGCCGCCGGGGCAGTGGGCACGCGGAGGATCGCGTCGGCACCGGCGAAGTCGCGCAGCCGGGAGCGTTCGGCCGGGACGACGGTGCCGTCGACCGAGACGGTGACCGGCACGAAGGACACGCCCTTGACGTGGCCTGCGAGCTCAGGGCCGGCATAGACGGCTTTCTGCCAGCGTGCGGCGAGGTCGGTCCCGGACATCAGGGAGAGCGCGAAGAGGTGGAAGGACAGCAGCGCGCCGGACGGGGTGCCCGGGAAGTGGAGCAGGGGCACGCCGCCGCGGCGCCCGTGGCCCTGCGGACCCCCGGGGCGTTGGCGGACCCGGACGAACTCGGAATCGGTGCCCTCGAGGCTCGCCCGCACGACTTCGAAGGCCCCGGCGCTGATCCCACCGGTCGTGATGACGAGGTCGACGTCCGGGAGGAGACCGTCGAGCACGGTGAGGAACTCGGTCGGATCGTCGCTGCTCGTGCCCACGTGCGGGATCGCCCCGGCCGTGACGATGGCGGCGGAGAGCATCGGCAGGTTCGAGTTCGGGATGATCGGCGCGCTCGCCTCCTCCGCACCCGAGGCGGCGGCGAGTTCGTCGCCGGTGACGATGAGTCCGACGCGCAGCCGCCGGCGCACCTCGACGGTGGTCTCCCCGAGCATCGCGAGCGTCCCGATCGCCGCGGCCCCCAAGCGCTGACCGCCGAGGACGACGATGTCGCCGACCGCGGTGTCCTCACCGACGTCGCGGATGTTCCACCGGTCGACAAGGTTCTCCGGCAGGCTGGCGACGGTGATCGTCTCGGGGATGCCTCCGGTCCGGGCGGCATCGGTGAATTCGACGGGGATGACGGCCGCGGCACCATCCGGCACGGCGGCACCGGTCATCACGCGCACCGCCGTGCCGCGGGCGACGTCGACCGGCCGGTGACCGGCGGGCACGTCGCCGACCACGGTGACGAGGGCGCCCGCGCGGGCTAGTTCGAGGGCGCGGGCGTCAAGGGCGTAGCCGTCCATCGCCGAGGTGGCGAAGGCCGGGATCGGATCCCGGGCGACGACGTCGTGGGCGAGGATCCGACCGACCGCCTCGGCGAGGGGCACGATCTCACTGCCGACCGGCAGGGGTCCGGCGATGATCCGGGAATAGGCCTCGGGGTCCACGCACGTCCTTTCGCTGCGGCGGGCCGGAGGAGTCGCGGTGAGTCGTCCGGTCGGAGATGTCTCCGTCGATCCTAGGGCGTGGGCGCCGCTCTCGACCAATGCGCCCTGCCGGCCTCGATTAGAGTGGGTGACGTGGAGGAGAAGACCGAACCGAGAAGATGGAGCGTCGTCTCGCAGCCGGGGCTCGCCGCGGTCCTTCTCGCCGTCTCGGCGGTCATCCTCTTCGGGATCGGCACGGAGTTCCGGGCCGTCAAGGTGTGGGGCTATGCGCCGATGGCCGCGTCTCTCATCCTCGCGTGGACGACGGCGGACAGGAGCTTCGCCCGGGATCTCAGTGTCATCGCCGGCGCGCTTGCGCTCATCTCCGCGATCTCCGTCGAGGCCGACATCTCGTGGACGAACATCCTGCGGATGGGGATCGTGCTCAGCGCCGTCGTCATCGGGCCCTTCCTCGTCACCCGGTACTGGTTCAAGGAGAAGAGCATCGTCTACCCGCGCCGGCACGGTCAGCCGTGGTCGAAGCTCGAGTGGGGGTGGCTGATCTTCGTCGTCGTGGTCGCCTGGCTCGTCCTCCCCCAGTACTTCTTCCGCACCGGGGTCTACCTCAACTGGCCGGCGGTGACCGAGTGGCATGAGATCCTCAGGCTCTTCATCGGCGTCAACGCCGTCGGGCTCTGGGACGAGCTGTTCTTCATCTGCACGGTCTTCGCCCTGCTGCGCCGGCACTTCGACTTCTGGACGGCGAACGTGCTCACGACGATCATTTTCGTCTCGTTCCTCTGGGAGCTCGGCTACCGGTCGATCGGTCCGCTGCTGACCATTCCCTTCGCCCTCGTCCAGGCGGTGATCTTCACGAAGACGAAGTCCCTGCCCTACACGGTCACGGTCCATCTCATCTTCGATGCGATCGTCTTTCTCACGATCGTCGCCGCCCACCACCCGCAGGCGCTGCCGATCTTCATCGGGGTCTGATCCCGACAGGAGAACCGCCCTGTCCGGAGAGTTCCGGACAGGGCGGTTCTGTCGTGGTCTGGTCACCCGCGGCGACGGGTGTCAGAGGCTGCTCAGCGCACGCCCTTGAGCAGCTTGAGCATCGGCTTCGTCAGCGTCAGCGCAAGCAGGCCGAGGACGACCGAGGTGCCGCCGATCGACGTCCAGTACGGGGTCTGGTTCGCCGGGTCGAAGTACCCGCCGAGCACACCCGAGAGCGCGGTGCCGACACCGGAGGCGAGGAAGAACACGGCGATCATCTGCGACTGGAACACCTTCGGGGCGACCTTCGTCGAGAACGACAGGCCGACCGGGGAGATGAGCAGCTCGCCGAAGACGAAGACGGCGAGGATGAGGCAGACCCACAGCAGCGGCGTCGAGTTCGCCGGCGCAGTCGCGTACGGCAGGAACATGAGGAAGCCGAGGCCGATGAAGACGAGCGAGAGGCCCGCCTTGACCGGGGTCGAGATCTGCTTGGGCCCGAGCTTCATCCACATCGTCGCGAACAGCGGGGCGAAGATGATGACGAACGCGGCCGGGATGAGCTGGATCCAGTTGATCGGCATCTCCCACCCGAAGATCGACCGGTTGAGGTTGCCGTCGGAGTAGACGGTGAGGACACCGAAGATCTGCTGGTACATCGACCAGAAGACGACGCTCGTGATGAAGAACGGGATGAACGCGAGCACCCGGGAGCGCTCGGTGGCGTTCGTCTGCGGCGAGGTGTACATGACGATGAAGTAGCACGCTGCGGCCGCGGCGGAGATGCCGGCGATCCACCAGTCGAGGTTCTCGGGGTTGACGAGACCGGTCATCCACAGCACGGTGGCGAGGACGACGACGGCGACGACCGCGACGATGAAGAGGTAGAGCTTCGACTTCGGCAGCGGGTTGACCGCGGTGCGCGATTCGGCGGGCAGCTTCTTCCGGCCGGAGCCGTAGATGACGAGGCCGAGGGCCATGCCGACGGCGGCGGCGCCGAAGCCGTAGTGGAAGCCGACGTTCTGCTGGAGCAGTCCGGTGATGAGCGGGCCGAAGAGGGCACCGATGTTGACGCCCATGTAGAAGATCGTGAAGCCCGCGTCGCGGCGGGGGTCCTTCTCGTCGTAGAGCTCACCGACGAGCGCGGAGGCGTTGGCCTTGAGTCCACCGGAACCGAGGGCCACGAGGATGAGGCCGGCGGCGACACCGCCGAAGCCCGGCACGAGCGCCAGCGCGATGTGGCCGGCCATGATGATGATCGCCGAGTAGAAGAGGACCTTCTCCGCGCCGAGGATGCGGTCGGCGATCCAGGCGCCGAGGATCGTGGCGAGGAAGACGGCACCGCCATAGGCGCCGACGATCCCGACCGCTGTGGCCTGCGGGAGTCCGAGTCCGCCGTCTGAGACCTGGAAGTACAGGTAGAGGGCGAGGATGCCGTTCATGCCGTAGTAGGAGAAGCGCTCCCACAGTTCGAGGCTGAAGAGCTGGAAGAGCGGAAGCGGGTGTCCGAAGAACCGCGTATCGCTCTTGACGACCTCGGTCGTCGAGGTGCTGGTAGACATATCGTGCTTTCCGTTGTGACGTGCGGTCGCGCGATGTGAGAGCGCGAACAACGGGTTACTCTACTCCCACGACATGGCACACAGCACATTTTCGCCGATATGGGAAGAGGCGTCCCAGATCACGGAATCTCGGTGTGAACCACATCTCGTTTCCGCTGGCGGAAGCGCACGAGCACGTTGAGCAGGGCGGCGAGGACGACGACGACCGCGGCACCGATCGGAACGGCGATGGCCGTGGACGTTCCGGCCTCCTCGGCGAGGATGCCGCCGAGCGCCGAGGCCACGGACTGCCCGACGATGATCGCCGATCCCGCCATCGACATCACGGTGGCCGAACGTCCGCGGGGGCTGCGTTCGGCGGCGAGGCTGAAGAGGGTGACCAGTGACGGCCCGATCGCGGTGCCCATGAGGAGGAGCCCGATGACGACTCCGGGCATCACTGACGCGGTCGCGAGCACGATGGTCCCGGCGAGCAGCAGCGGGGCGAAGCACAGCAGCCTCGCCCAGAGGGCGAAGCGCGGAGAGAAGAGGGCGACGGAGATCGCGAGGATCGCTGAGCCGATGCCGAGGACGCCGTAGACGAGCCCGGCCTGTTCGGGGTGGCCGAGGTCATTCATCAGCGAGGTCAGGGCCGTGAGCGTCGAACCGAAGACGAGCCCGATGCCGAAGACGCCGAGGACGACGACGAAGATCCGACCGGTGAAAAGGTCGCGCACCGGTCCCTTGCCGACGGTCGCGGCCCCGCCGGACGTCGCGATGCGACCGCTGCGGTGGAGGGCGAAGGCGGTGACGAAGATGAGCGTCATGGCGACGGCCCCGAGGATCGGGGCGACGGGTGAGAACCACGTGGCGAGGAGGCCGACGATGAAGGGGCCGAAGACGAAGACCACTTCGTCGGCGGCGGACTCGTACGCCATCGTGCCGTTGAGCACCTTCGACTGCCGGGTGCCGGGCAGCACCGAGAGGATGACATCGACGAGGCGGGAGCGCGACATCGGGGACACCTGCGGGGCGCTCGCCCCGATGAGGAAGGACGCGAGGAGGACGACGACGTCGGGCAGCGGGGAGAAGACGACCCAGGCGAGGAAGAGCAGCGCCGCACTGTTGATCGCCCCGACGACGAGGAGAACGGGACGCTGTCCCCAGCGGTCAGCGGCGGCACCGATGAAGGAGCCGAAGATCGCCGTGCCGAGCCCGACCATCGCGGAGTTGAGACCGCCGAGGCTGAGCGAATCGCAACCGGCGACGACGAGCGTGAGTACGCCGACGACGACCATCGCATAGGGCATGCGGGCGAGGAAGGCGATGGGGAAATAGCTGAGGCCGACGGCGCGCAGCAGGCCCGGCTCGGCCGCGACGGGGGTCGCATCCGGAGCCGTCGCCGCGGCCGCGGGGTCGGTGTGCGAATTCGTCGGTTCGGGATGTGGCATGGCGCTCTTCGTTTCTGCCCGCGGGTGACCGCGAGGATTCGGTGCCGCCGTGGTGAACTGCTCTGCACTCGGTAGATGCACATCGACTTGCTGGGAACTGAGCTCCCAGCCTACCCGCCAGCGACCGTCGCCGACCGGTGTCATCGGTCACGATCCGGCCGTGGGGTGTGGCCGCTCACCCCGGCGGCGCCCCCGGAACGGTCGGCCGCAGAGCGGCGCGGACACGGCTTTCCCATCCCTGACTCAGTGGACCCGCAGACGAGAGTGAAAGGATATGACCATGAACTTCCTCTTCCGAGTCGGCATCAACGCCTTCGCCATCTGGGTGGCCGTGTGGCTGCTGCCCGGCGTGAGCATCGCCGGCAATGAGCTCATCGAGGAACAGGTCGGTCCGGTCTTCGCGATGGTCGTCTCCTACCTCGTCATCGGTCTGATCTTCGGGTTGGCCAACGCCTTCATCAAACCGATCATCAGCGTGCTGTCGGCACCGATCACGTGTCTGACCCTCGGGTTGTTCTCGATCGTCATCAACGCGGCGATGCTCGCGATGACGAGCTGGCTGAGCGGGTTCACGCCGTTCGTCTTCACGATCGACTCGTTCTTCTTCCAGGCGATCCTCGCCGCGATCATCGTCTCCGTCGTCTCCGCGCTGCTCGGCTGGCTCGCCCCGGAGCGCTCCTACGACCGGGACTGACACGGCCGGCTTCCGAATGCCCGTGTCGTTCTCTACGGCATGTAGACTGATGGCTGATCATCGCCGTATCGCCGCAAGTCTCGGAGGAGAACATGTCCAACCCCGTCGCGCAGAGAACGCAGAACTCCGCGAACTTCGCTGACGTCGTCGTCTTCGTCGTCTGCTTCGCGCTCTTCATCTTCTCGATCTACCTCTTCGGCGCGGCGTTCTCCTCCCCCGCCGGCACCGAGTTCTGGGTGTTCTGGGCCGGCCTCATCGTCGCCTCGATCGCCTTCATGCTGCCGATGATCTACCACGCGATCGTCGATCGCCGCTCCTGATCCTCACGTCGGGTCACCGCTGACCTGAGACTTCGCTGACCGCGTCGCAGAGCATCTGCGGCGCGGTCAGTCGCGTGTGCGGGAGAACTCCTCGATCGCCGAGGCGGCCTCCTCGGGCCGCTCGTAGTGGACGAGGTGCCCCACCCCGGAGAGTTCGACGAACCTGACGTCGTCGAGTCCGCCGACGACGGAGCGGGTGACGCCGATCGGGGCGATCGCATCCGCGTCCCCCGCGATGACGAGGAGGGGCATCGTCAGGTTGTCCGCCACCTCGGTGACGGTGTGAGCGACGGACACGTCGAAGGCCTGCGCGAGCGAGCGCCGGTCGCTGAAGGTCGAGAAGTAGCGGGCGTGCTGGTCATGGATGTAGCGGCGCAGCCCGGGATCCTTCGTCGTCGCCATCACCTCGCTCATCAGCCGGACGATGACGGGACTGGAGAGCAGTGCCCGGCCGGGTCCCTCCGGCAGGCGGGCGCCGAGCTCGTAGTAGACCCGGGTCAGTGCCGTGAGGACGCGCGCTGAGCCTTCGAGGGCGGGGGTGGTGATCGGGTTGATGAGGACGAGCTCGGGCATCGCGGCAGGATCGGCTGCGGCGAGGTGCGAAACGAGGATCGACCCGAAGGAGTGGCCGACGAGGATCGGAACGGCCTCCCACTGAGCGGTCACCTCGGCGATGAGCTGGCGGAGATGATCGAGGTAGGCGGCCAGACTCAGCCCGCCGGTCAGGGGCGCCGCCTCACCGAAACCCGGCAGGTCGGGCACGATGACGGTGCGATCGCGCAGCGCGCGGGCGATCCGGTCGAGACCGTGGTGGTCACCCCGGAAGCCGTGGATCATGAGCACCGGTCGCCCGGGCCTGCGCCCGGGGTGCACCCACACCGGGGTGGGATGCCCGGCGACGCTGAGGTCGCGGCGCTCCGGCTCCCCCACGCTCAGCGGTCGTCGGCCGCGGTGGCCGACTCGGCGGGGTCGGAGGCCTCCGCCGGTGCGGAGCCGGACAGCGTGCGACGCGGAATGACGACGACGGGCACCGGGAGCACGCGCAGCAGGCGGCGCGCCCGGGCGCCGATGAACACACGCCCGTGACCGAGCCGGCTCGAGCCGATGAAGGCGAGCTCACCGGAGATCCATTCGACGCTTTCGGCGGCCTCCTCGATGTCGGCACCGGCCTCCGAGACGACGGTCGCCCGGCCGGAGGCGAAGAGGTCGGAGGCCCGGCCGGCGAGCATTGCTCCGCCGAACTCCTCGGCGAACTCCGTGACCTCGGCGACCTCGTCCTCGGCCATGCCGTCGTTCTCGATGAGCGCGAGCAGACGGAGGGGAACGTCGAAGGCGGTGGCGGCTTCGATCGCCGACCCGACGAGAGCGGCGGCTCCGGGTCGGGCACCGAAGAGCGCAGTGATGCGCGAGACCGGGCCGATGTCCGAGCGTCCGGCCGGGGCGAGGACGACGGGGACTTCGGAGGAGTGGAGCAGCGAGGTGGCGACTGTGCCGATGCGGAACTGGCGCATGAGCGTCGTGGCGCGGGCGCCGATGACGATGGCGACGGCGTCCTCGTCGGAGGCGACCTCCATGAGTCCCTTCGACTCGTTCGTCGCGGTGTGGATGACGCCGCGGGCGGCGATGTCGTCGGGGATGAGCGCGAGGGCCTCCTCGAGCCAGTCGTCGAGCTGCTGGGCGACGATTCCCGTGCCGTCCTTGGGGATCGACCCGGCGGCGTGGAACGTCGAGGTCTCCGGCCGGATGATCGTGACGACGAGTTCGACGGCGACGGAGCGGGCGATCGAGATCGCCAGGGAGATGGCGTCGCGTCCGCGGTCGGTGGCGATGTAGCCGACGACGAGGCGCGGCAGGGAGGCAGCGGATTCTGACATGGAGGACTCCTGGCTGGTAGCGGTTCTCTCAGCGATTCTACGTGGGCGGAGACGGTCCGCGCTGAGCATTCCGCACATGGTGATATGTGGGTCTGCGCACAATGCCGACGACTGGGAAATCGACCGGAGGAGAAATAAAGTTCAGCAATTCTGACCAGAAGTCCCACGATGCAGAGATTCTGTGATAACTTCGTGAGTGCAATTACGGATTCGCACCCATAAAGAATTGCATTGTTCCCCATGAGCACTGACGCCGCTCATCGACGATCCACGACCATGAAAGGAGTGCAGCTGAGATGAATGCCAATGACATCTTCCACCCCGTCTTTCCGGACTCCGACATCCGTCCGACGACGCTCGCTGCCTGCTCGGTCGGCGGACTGGGACTCGACGGCTGATCCTTCCAGCCTGACTCGTCTTCTTCCGCCGGCACCCTGAGCGCCGGCGATTCCTCTGCGCTTCGCGCATCGATTGCCCTCGTGGACCTCACTCCCGGACTGTGATCCTCACGTCCTGGCTGTGATCGTCACGTGGCACGGTGCCGGTGTCTCGGAATTCCGCTCAGCGAGCATTTCACCTCATTGCTTCTCGTGCATTGCCGCACGCTCGAAACAGTGAGTTTTCACCTGACATTCTTCCGGGGATTTCCCCTGCCCGAAAACACGTGAGGACTAATCGTGTCGACAACATTTGCATTCACTTTTCCCAGACGGGTCGCACTGTCCGCGGGTCTGCGCCTGGTGCGCTGGGCTCGGCGTCCGCATACCGCGGTCACGCAGCGCGACGTCGACCGTCGCATCGCCGAGGTCAGCAGCCTGGCCGCCCGGGAGGAACTGGCGCGGCGCCGCGAACGCGACGTCGCGCGCTACCTCTGGCACGTCCGCCCGTTCGTCTGAGCGGCTGCAGGCCCGCGGCCGGACACCGGTCGCGGGCCTGCGGGCTCTGCAGCCGGACTCTGGCCGCGGGGTCACCAGCGCCTTTCCGCACGATGTGCCGAGCGTCACGCACCGCCGATTTGGCGCACAGCCCGCGCCTGAGTAATATTGATCAGGCAAGCGGGGGTATGGCGCAGTTGGTAGCGCGTCTCCATGGCATGGAGAAGGTCAGGGGTTCGAATCCCCTTACCTCCACCGCAGGGCGAAGGCCCCGGACGAATGAGTCCGGGGCCTTCGTCGTACCACCGAGACCGTCGTTTCCGCGACGGGCGCCTGTCAGCCGGCTGACCGCTCGAGGTCAAGCAGGGTCTGCTTCCTCTCCTCGCCCCACGCATACCCGGTGAGCGCACCTCCTGCGCCGATGACCCGGTGGCACGGGACGATGATGCTGATCGGGTTCTTCCCGTTGGCCGCCCCGACGGCACGCGCCGCGGTCGGGCGCTCGATCCATCCCGCGAGCTCGCCGTAGCCGGCGGTCTCGCCGAAGGGAATCGTCGTCAGGGCCTCCCACACCTGCAGCTGGAAGACGGTGCCGATGGGGGCGAGCGGCAGGGCGAACTCTGTCCGATCGCCGGCGAAGTACTCCCCCAGCTGCGCTCGCGCCGCGACGAGGACGTCGAGGTCGGGATCCTCGACCGGGTCGGCGCCGGTGCGCACCGTGAGGCGGTCGAGGACCTCGGCGAATCCGTCGAGGTAGGCCCCGGTGAGGCTGGCCCCGTCCGAGGTGAGCAGGATCTGCCCGAGGGGCGAGTCGATGATCGAGTAGATGAGGACGTCGGTCCTCGGAGTCGTGAACGTCATGGTCGTTCCTCTCAGTGCGATGGACGGTGTGGTCGACGGTGGTCGGCTGTGACGGCAGCGGAGCCGTCGGCGGTGAGAAGTGCTCTGCGGTCAGGGACCCGACGCGACTGATCGCGCGTGGAGCGCCCAGAGCAGATGGGTGAGATACGACCGCCACGGGCGGGCCCGGTCGAGGTCGGGCAGCCCCCGCGTTCCGGCGGCGGTGAGATCCTCGAGCGCCTTCCGCACCCCCAGGTCGGAGCCGAGGAGGACGTCGGGATCGCCGAGGGCGCGCATTCGGATGTAGCCGACGCTCCACGGCCCGACACCGGGCAATGCGAGCAGTCTCTCCGCGGCTTCCTCTCGGTCGCAGCCGGGACCGAGGTCGATGTCACGACATGCGAGCGCCTCGGCGAGGGTGCGCAGCGTGGCGATGCGCTTGGCCGGCAGCGCCCACGCGTCATCGGGCAGCTCCGCGATCGCCTCTGCGGTCGGAAACACCCGATCGACGGCACCCGCGCGCATCTCGACGGGAAGCATCTCACCGGTGGACTCGACGAGCCGCGTGAGGTGGGTCTGCGCGGCGCGGATCGAGATCTGCTGTCCGAGCACGGTGCGGACGGAGAGTTCGACGGGGTCGCCGTGGCCCGGTGAGCGGATGCCCGGCACGAGGGCGGCAAGGTCACTCAGCCGCGCCTCGGCGAGGGTCCCGTGGACGGCGGCGGGATCCGCGTCGAGATCGAGGATCCGGCGTGCCCGCGCGACTGCCGCACCGAGGTCGCGGGTGTCGGCGAGGTGGAGGCGGCAGCTGACGAAGTCCCCGGTCCCGGCGGCGAGCGAGATCACGGCGGGCCCGTGGGCGAGTCGCAGGGACCGGGTGTAGCGCCCGTTCCCGGCCTCCTCGATGCCGGGCACGCTGCGGGCGGAGAGATAGGCGACGAGGTGGTCGAAGTCGAACGGGGGCCGGTACGCGAGCCGGACGACGAGGTCGTCGCCGCGCGGCAGTCGCGCACCGGTGCGCAGCCGCCCGGGGGCCAGACCGTACGTGTCCCTGAACGTGTCGTTGAACTGCCGGATGCTCGAGAAGCCCGAGGCGAAGGCGATCTCACTCATCGTCAGCGTCGTCGACTCGACGAGGGTGCGCGCGGTGCGGACCCGTTCGCTGCGGGCCAGCGCCAAGGGCCCGGCCCCGAGTTCGGCGTGGAGGACCCGGCCGAGCTGCCGGCTGCTGTAGCCGAGTGCCGCGGCCAGCCCGGAGACGCCGGACCGGTCGACGAGGCCGTCGCGGATGAGCCGCACCGCGCGGGCACTGACATCGGCGCGGACATCCCAGTCCGGGGAGCCGGGACTGACATCGGGTCGGCACCGCTTGCATGCCCGATAACCGGCTTCGACGGCAGCGGCAGCGGTGGGATAGAACGTGACGTTCTCCCGCATCGGCGTGCGTGCCGGGCACGAAGGCCGGCAGAAGATCCGCGTCGTCGACACAGCCGTGAAGAACATGCCGTCGAAGCGCCGGTCGCGGCCGGCGACTGCCTGGTAGCACTGATCCGTGGAGAGCATAGGACCATTCTGCTCCCCTGCGCGGCACCGTGCTAGCGGTTTTCGGACATCGCAGTGCGGGGAACGATCCGCGGCACGAGCCACACGAGGGCGACCATCGTGACGAGTTCGATGAGGGTCTGGGTGACGACGGCCGCGGTGCCCAGACCGTCACGATCGACAGCGCGGACGAGAGGCAGCATGACGAGCGAATTCCGCGTCACACCGGAGAAGATCAGGGCCCGCCGCTCCCCCGCCTCGGGCAGACTCGCGCGACCGAGGAGCCATCCGATGCCCGTCATGGCCACGGCGAAGACGATGAACGCCAGGGCCGCGGGACCGAGGTCGGAGAGATGGGGAACGACGACAGCCACTTCGGCGGCGGCGACGAGCGCAAGGGTGAGGAGCATGAGCGGCATCATCGCCGCGGTCGCCCCTGCGAGCACGCGCACGGCCCCGGCCGACCGGACTGCCGCGACCTGGAGAAGGGCCGCGGCCAGGAGCGGGACGATGATGAAGACGACGAGCGCCCAGAGGAACGGGCCGGGGGTGATCGCCGCGGTCGCGTCCTCGCCGAGGATGATCCGCAGCCACACCGGGAGCAGGAGGATCTGGGCGATCATGAGGACGGGGGTGAGCGCGAGCAGCCTGTCCGCGGAACCGCCGGCCAGCCCGGTGAAGACGATGACGTAATCGATGCACGGGGTGAGCAGGACGATGAGCACCGGGACGACGACAGGGCCCGGCAGGGGCACAGCGAGGTGGATGCCCGCGACGACGACGGGGACGACGAGGAAGTTGAGGCCGAGGACCGTGAGGGCGAAGCGCGGCCTCCCGAACGCGCGTGCCGCCCCGGCAAGCGGGATGGAGGCGAACGTCGTGAAGAGCAGCAGGACGAGCACCGGGGTGACGAGCAGTCCGGAGAGATCCCCGGCACCGGGGATGAGGGTGCCGGCGATGATGCCGACGGCCACCGCACCGAGGCAGCCGAGCGTCTGCCAGGCAGTCACGCGACGATCCGTGCGCGTTCGTCGGGGATGGGCCCGGGCATCTGCAGAGCGTCCTCCCACGCCGCGGCCAGGCGCGGGGCGACCTCGGCCAGCTCCGCCTCGGCGACGGTGTAGGGCAGGCGGATCCACCGATCGAGCCCTCCGATCGGGGCGAAGTTCGGACCCGATGCCAGGGTGACGCCGTGCGCCCGGGCCGCGGAGACGAGCGCCCCGGAGCGCTCCTCGGGCAGTCGCGCCCACAGCGCCATGCCGCCGTCGGGCACGGCGACCTGCCAGCTCGGCAGGTGGGTGCGTACGTCGGCGACGAGTCGGTCACGAGCCGCGGCGAGCCGAGCCCGCATCTGCGCGACGAGCTCATCGTGGTTGCGCAGCAGTTCGACGGCGACGAGCTGCTCGAGGACGGGCGCCCCGAGGTCGAGGGTGAGGCGGACGGCGGCGGCTTCCTCCATCCGGGCGGCCGGAACCCGCATCCAGCCGACCCGCAGCCCGCCCCAGAAGATCTTGCTCGTGCTCCCCACGGCGATCGAATCGGGGGCGAACACCGACAGGGGCGTCTGTCCCGGCGTGCCGTCGAGACCGAGCTCGACGAGCGACTCGTCGACGACGGGAACGACCGCGGATCTGCCGAGCTCCGCGGCCAGGGCTGCGCGATCGGCATCGGGCAGGAGCGCCCCCGTGGGATTGTGGAAGTCGGGGATGAGGTAGGCGGCGCGCACGCGGTTCTCGCGCATCGTCTGCCCCATCGCCCTGACGTCCCAGCGGTGGCGGCCGTCGTCGTCGACCTCGAGCGGGTAGGCGACGATGCGGGCGCCGGCGCCTTCGATCGTCGCGATCGCGTTCGGGTAGCTCGGGCTCTCGACGAGGACGCCGCCGGACCCGCCGAGCAGGGCGCGGATGCCGATCGCCGCGCCGCCCAGGGCCCCGGAGGTGATGAGGATGTCGTCCGGGCGGGTCGGCAGACCACGCTGGGTGTAACGGGCGGCGACGAGTTCGCGCAGCGCCGGAATGCCCGAGGGATAGTAGCCGGTGCCCGGCAGATACGCGTGGACCTGCGACACCGCGCGCTCGTAGGCGTCGACGAGTCCGAGCGGTGCGACCGTGGCCGTGCACGTGAGATCGATCGAACCCGCAGTCGGCTCCGTCGGGGAGAGCAGGTGGTCGATGCGACCGCCGGGCACCTCGGGAAGTTCGACGAGGCTGCCCGACCCCCGGCGCGTGCGGACGAACCCGAGTTCCCGCAGCCGGGCGTACGCCCGCGACGACGTCGTCCGGGAGAGGTCGAGGGCGGTCGCGAGTTCGCGTTCGCTCGGCAAGCGGACGCCGACCGGGATGCGGCCATCGGAGATCGCGTGGGCGATCGCCCCGGCCAGCGACTCATAGGCCGGCGGCGCGAACGGGCCGGTGCCGATGATCCGTGCCAGCCGGCGGGCTCCCATCGCAGTCGTCATGGAACCACTTTGTCTCAATTGGCTATTTTCCGCAATGCCAATTCACGACATCATGGTCAGACGCCGCACTCCCGTGCGGTCCTCTGACACAGACCGCACCGACCGACCCGAAAGTCCACTCCATGGCCTCGACTCCTCCATCGCGACGCGAACTCGCCAACGTCGGACCGCTTCAGCAGCTGTCCGGGGGACGGCTCCCCCGCCGTCTCGTCCAGCTCCTCGTCGGCCTCTACCTCTACGGCGCGTCGATGGCGATGGTCGTCGTCGCCGGACTCGGCATGATTCCGTGGGACGTGCTCCACTCGGGCATCCTCAGGCATGTCCCGCTGACGTTCGGCACGATCATCACGATCACCTCGGTGCTCGTCCTCCTCGCGTGGATCCCGCTCAGGCAGATGCCGGGCCTGGGCACGGTGCTCAATGCGCTGCTCATCGGCCCGTCCCTCGATGTCACCCTGCTCTTCCTGCCGCGGCCCGAGGACCTGGGGTGGCGGATCGCCCTCCTCGTCTCCGGCGTCGTCCTCAACGGGGTCGCCTCGGCGATGTACATCGGCTCGCAGTTCGGTCCGGGACCGCGCGACGGCCTGATGACCGGGCTCTCCCGGGTCACCGGTCGTTCGATCCGGCTCGTGCGCACGCTCATCGAGGTCACCGTCGTCGCCGTCGGGTGGGCGCTCGGCGGGGTCATCGGGATCGGCACCGCGCTCTACGCGCTGAGCATCGGACCGATCACGCAGGCGCTTCTGCCCGTCTTCACCGTCGAGCTGCGGCCCCGCAGGGCCGCCCGAGACTGACCGGACCGCACCGGGCCCGGCAGCACCGTGGGCACCTGACCTGACGACGGCCGACCTGAGGGCAACTCACCCGGACAACGCCGACGGCGCCGCCCTCCCTGCATCAGGAGAGCGGCGCCGTCGGCGGCACCA
Source organism: Brevibacterium sp. 2SA (assembly GCF_005502845.1). NCBI lineage: Bacteria > Bacillati > Actinomycetota > Actinomycetes > Micrococcales > Brevibacteriaceae > Brevibacterium > Brevibacterium sp. 2SA. Next base: position 20,704 of record NZ_SCMW01000015.1, read on the forward strand.
GGCTTGCAGGCTCACTCCATGGTGTCGAGGATGTCGACGAGGTCGTCGAAGGTCGTGAGCGGATTGACGATCGCGAACCGCGCGTTCGGGCGACCCTCGTGGGAGCTCGGGACGACGAAGGCCCGCTGCTCCTCGAGGAGCTTGTCCGACCAGGCGTCGTAGTCCTCGCGCTCCCAGCCGACGCGTTCGAAGACGACGACGGAGAGCTCGGGGTCGCGCACGAGGCGGAGGTTCGGCCGCTTCTTGATCTCCGTACTGATCTGCCGGGCGAGATCGATCGAATGGCTGATGGCGTCGCGATAGGTCTGCGCGCCGTAGGTCGCGAGCGAGAACCACAGCGGCAGGCCGCGCGGGCGGCGTGTGAGCTGGATGGCGTAGTCCGAGGGACTCCACTCATCGGACTCGGTGAGAGTGTCGAGGTACTCCGCCTTCTGCGTGTGGGCGCGCCGGCCGTTGCGGGGATCACGGTAGATGAGCGCACACGCGTCGAAGGGGGCGAAGAGCCACTTGTGCGGATCGACGATGACGGAGTCGGCGCGTTCGACGCCGGCGAACTTGTGCTTGGCGAGCGGGGAGAGCATCGCGGCGAGCCCATACGCGCCGTCGATGTGGAGCCAGAAGTCGAAGTCGTCCTTGAGGGCGGCGATCCCGGCGATGTCGTCGATCGTCCCGAAGTTCGTCGTCCCCGAGGTGGCGACGACGGCAATGACGGCGTCGCCGTGCTCCTCGAGCGCCTCCCGGACGCCCTCGGGCCGGAGGATTCCGGACTCATCGGTGGGCACGGGGGCGATGTCGACGTCCATGACGTCAGCGGCGGACTTCACCGACGAGTGCGCCTCGGCGCTGCAGACGATGACCCACCGGCCCGGTCGCGTGTCCCCAAGTTTCGTCTTCTGCGCCTCGCGGGCCGCGACGAGCGCGGAGAGGTTGCCGATCGTCCCGCCCTGGACGAAGACCCCACCGGCGGTCTTCGGGAGGCCGAACTCGGAGGCGAGCCACGACAGCACCTCGTTCTCAGCGTGGACGACTCCAGCGCCTTCGAGCCACGACCCTCCGTAGAGAGCGCTCGCGGAGACGACGAGGTCGAAGGCCACGGCGGCCTTCGTCGGGGCGCTGGGGATGAAGGAGAGGTACTTCGGGTGGTCGGTCGTGATGCACGCGGGGGCGAAGATGTGCTCGAAGATCGCGAGTGCGCGGGCCGATCCGAGGCCCTCCTCGCTGATCGTCGGTCCGGCCAGCCGCGTGAGCTCGGAGTCCTTCATCGGGTGGTCGAGCGGGGTGTCGACGGCGAGGGTGCGCCGCCGTGAGTAGTCGAGCACGAGGTTGACGAGGTTGCGGGTCTCATCGGAGACGACGTGCATGCGGTCGTGGGGAGTGTCGGTCATCGGGGCCTCCGAGAGAAAGAGCGGGTGTTCATTCGTCCGAGGATATCGGTTCGCAGACCGATTCCCGACCTCGTGCCGCACCGCGCAGCGGCCGATTGCCGCCGCTCGACGACCAGCGGCAGTCGCTCGACGGCCGGCGGTAGTCGCTCCCGGCGCGGCCGTCACGGTTCACGACGACCGCTGACCTCACTATGCTCGCCAGCGGTGCCCGCCTCACCGAAATCGCAAATGCTGATTGATCATCATATTTGCTTGCGATTCCCGCAGACTCTGCCGTAGGCTCGAGGCATGGCCACCAGTATCGCCGCCCGCGCCCGGGAGACCGTCGCCGGCAGCGGCCTGTCCCAGCGCCGCCTCGCCCAGGCGATCGGCATCGACGAGACCAAACTGTCGAAGTCGCTCTCTGGTCGGCGCAAGTTCACCGCCGAGGAGCTCCTCGGCCTCGCGACGGCGACCGGCGTGACCGTGCGCTGGCTGCTCGGCGACGAGTCGACGGTCTCCGCGGTCCCTGCCGGGCTGCGCACCGCCTCGGCGCTCGCCGAGGTCGATCAGTCCTCGCCGCGGCGCCTCATCGTCGAGACCGCCTGGGATCTCTTCGCCCGCCACGGCTACGATGCGGTCCGCATCGTCGACATCGCCGAGGCGGCCGGCGTCTCCAGTGCGGCCGTGCACTACCACTTCGCCGGGAAGTCGGAGCTCTTCGACGCCACCCTCGAGTTCTCGGTCAAGCTCGCCTTCGACCGTCAGGTCGCGTGGCTCGACGAGATCGTCTCGCCGCGCCGGCGCCTCGAGCGCCTCCTCGAACTCCAGTCGCCCATCGGACCCGACGCCCGTCGGGAATGGTCGATCTGGATTCAGACGTGGAGTCGCCTCGCCGTCGAGGACCCGGCGGAGTCCGCGTATCCGGCCGGGTACGACCGGTGGTCGCGGACGGTGCGCGCCACGCTCGAAGACGGTCAGGCCAGCGGCGTCTTCCGGCCCGGCGATGCGACGGAGATGACCGACGAACTCACCTCCGTCGTCGACGGCCTCGGCATCAAAGTCGTCACCGGACTCATGGACGTGCCGACGTTCCGCCACCGCCTCGACCGCTACCTGCGGCGAGCGATCATCACCCCCGAACCTGATGAGGAGTCATCATGAATCGCAAAGTCATTCTCACCTGTGCTGTCACGGGTGCCGGCGATACCGCGGGCAAGAGCGAGCACGTGCCCGTCACCCCTGAGGAGATCGCCGCCGACGCGATCGCCGCCGCCCGCGCCGGCGCCTCGGTCGTCCACATCCACGTCCGCGATCTCGAGACGACGCTCGGCTCCCGCGAGGTCGCCTACTATCGTGAGGTCGTCCGCCTCATCCGCGCCTCCGACGTCGATCCTGTCATCAACCTCACCGCAGGCATGGGCGGTGACCTCGTCATCGATCCTCAGGATCCGACGACGCAGATGCCGGGCACCGACCTCGTCAACGCCCTTGAGCGCCTCCCCCACGTCGAGGAGCTCCTGCCGGAGATCTGCACGCTCGACTGCGGGTCCCTCAACTTCGGGGAAGGGTCGAACATCTACGTCTCGACCCCGGACATGCTCCGTGAGGGGTCGAAGAAGATCCAGACCCTCGGTGTGCGGCCCGAACTCGAGATCTTCGACACCGGCAACCTGTGGTTCGCCAACGTCCTCGTCGAGGAGGGGCTCATCGACCCGCCGCCGCTCTACCAGCTGTGCATGGGCATCCCCTACGGTGCCCCCGTCGACGCCGGCCTCCTCCAGGCCATGGTCCACCTGCTGCCCAAGGGCGCGGAGTTCACCTCGTTCGCGATCGGCCGCAACCAGCTGCCATGGGTCGCGCAGTCGGTGCTCGCCGGCGGCCATGCCCGAGTCGGCCTCGAGGACAACCTCTACATCTCCAAGGGGGTCAAGGCGACGAACGCCGGTCTGACCGACCGCGCCGTGTCGATCATCGAGGACCTCGGCGCCGAGGTGGCCACCCCCGACGAAGCCCGCGAGATCCTCGGTCTGCGCGTGCAGACCGCGACCGCGATGGGAGCCGACCTGTGACCGCACCCTCCTCCTTCCCCGCCCCCGAGTCCGTGCGGACGATCACGTGCATCGGCGCAGGCACGATCGGCGGCGGCTGGGCCGCCTACTTCCTCGCCCGCGGGTACACGGTCAAGGTCTGGGACCCCGATCCCGCGGCCGGTGAGCGCCTCACCCGCCTCATCGACGCCGCCTGGCCCGCCCTCGCCGAACTCGACATGGTCCCCGGAGCCGACCGCACCGCCTGGACGATCCACACCGACCTCGCCGAGGCGCTGGCCGGCACCGAATTCGTCCAGGAGTCCGCTCCGGAGAACCTCGACCTCAAGCGCCGCCTCTTCGCCGACATCGACGTGCTCACCCCCGCCTCGGTGATCATCGGATCATCGACCTCGGGGTATTCGATGACGGAGATGGCCACCGAGGTGACCCGCCCCGAACGCTTCGTCGTCGGGCACCCGTTCAATCCGCCCTACCTCATCCCCTTGGTCGAGGTCGTCGGCGGTGAGGCCACCGCCCCGGCCGCCGTGGACTGGGCCGCGGACTTCTACGCCCACATCGGGAAGTCCGTCATCCGCATGGACCGCGAGGTCCCCGGGTTCATCGCCAACCGCCTCCAGGAGGCGCAGTGGCGCGAGGCCCTGCACATGGTCGAGGCAGGCGAGGCCACCGTCGAGCAGATCGACCGGTCGATCACGGACGGTCCGGGCCTGCGCTGGCCGTTCCAGGGGCCGATGCTCACCTTCCACCTCGCCGGGGGTGAGGGCGGCATGGCCCACATGCTCGATCACTTCGGTCCCTCGCTGAAGTCGCCGTGGACGCGACTCGACGCGCCCGAGCTGACGCCTGCGCTGCGCGATGCCGTCGTCGCCGGCTGTGAGGACGAGAGCGCGGGGCGCTCGATCGCCGACCTCGTCTCCGCCCGCGATGCCGGCATCGTCGCCCTGCGCAGGCTCACCGCCGACCTCGACTCGGGCGGGGGTGCCACCGCTGCCGTGACTCAGGCTTCAGCTCAGTCGACCACCGCAGCGACAGGCGATGCGGCCGGCCCGGGCACTGTCGACCCGGCCGCGGCCGACACCGGTCGTCAGCTCAGCGAGTACCGCACCGCGGTCCGCGAGGAGTGGATCGACTACAACGGGCACCTCTCCGAGGCGTTCTACGTCCTCGTCTTCGGGTTCGCCACCGATGCGATCATGGACGAACTCGGCCTCGATGCTGAGTACCGGAAGGCGACCGGGTGCTCCCTCTACACGGTGGAGTCCCATGTCCGGTACCTCGACGAGGTCTCGCTCGGCTCGACGCTCATCGTCCGTCCGCAGCTCGTCGCCGCCGGGGCGAAGAAGCTCCATCTCGCGTACGAGATGATCGTCGACGGCCGTGTCGTCGCGACCGAGGAGATCCTCGCCCTCCACGTCGATCAAACGGCGGATGCCGCTACGGAGTTCCCCGCGGAGATCGCGACGACGATCGCCGAGGTGGCCCGCAGCACGCCCGAGTGGTCCGGTCGCCGCGTGGGCTGAGTCAGGCGACGCTCGTCCAGCTGCCTGCCGCGGCGCGGAAGGCGGCTGGGCGCAGCTGTCCGGCGCCGGCAGGGACAGCGCCGAGCACCGGGGCGCTGTCGCCGAGGCGGCGACGGTTGTCGACGGCGACCGGAGCAGGATCGGGAGGCCACGAGCCGAGGACGATCCCGCCGATGGGAGGCCCGCGGACCCGCAGGGCCTCACAGGTCAGCGCCGTGTGGTTGAGGGTTCCGAGACCTGGCCGGGCGACGATGACGAATTCGACCCGGACCGCGGGAGCGAGCTCGCTGAGCGCAGCGGCGATGTCGGCCAGCGTGTGCCCGTCGCCGAAGTCGACGAGGAGACCCCCGGCGCCTTCGACGATGACCGCGGCAGGATCGGCGGCGTCCCGACCGCACGCGAGGATCGCCTCGGCGTGGTCATGGGGCGTCGGCAGCGACACCCCGACCGCGGCGGCCGCGGCCGCCGGTGCCATCGGCAGTCTCAGGCTCACCCCGGTCGACCAGGCGACGCCGGCGAGGGTCCCGGCGATCTCCGCATCACCACAGGTGACGACGTCGGTGTAGCGGGATTCGAGGTCTCCGCGATGCCGGTCGTCGGCGGCGATGAGACCGGTCTGCACCGGTTTGCGGATGTGCACTGCGACAGCGCGCTGCCGCAGTCGGACGGCGAGAGCCGCTGTCACGATGGTCTTGCCGACCCCCGTGTCGGTCCCGGTGACGACAATGCAGCGCATCGTCAGCCCATCTCCGCGACGACGGCGCCGATCGCCGCGGCGGCGGTGTCGACGTCGGACGGGGTGAGGTCGCCGCGACAGGTGATGCGCAGGCGGGAGACGCCGTCGGGAACCGAGGGCGGACGAAAGCACCCCACGGTCAGACCGCGATCCCGCAGTGCATCACGCGCGGCGACGGCCGCCCGGGCCGAGGACATCGGCACGGAGGCCACAGCCCCGGCCGGTTCGGCGATGCCGAGGGATGTTGTCAGTGCTCGCCGGTTGGCGGCCAGCTGCGCCACCGGTGCCTCACCGGCCGCGATGAGCCGGACCGCGGCGGTGGCCGCGGCCGCTGCCGCCGGGGCGAGTCCGGTGTCGAAGATGAAGGTCCGGGCGGTGTTGACCAGCGCCTCCCGGACGGCAGCGGGACCGAGCACCGCTCCGCCTTGGGCTCCCAGGGCTTTCGACAGGGTCGCCGTGACGACGACACGGTCACGGTGGTCCTCCAGTGCGGCAGCCACACCCGCTCCACCGCCGACGACGCCGATGCCGTGGGCTTCGTCGATGACGAGCAGGGCATCGAAGCGAGCGCAGAGCTCGAGCAGACCCGCAAGGTCCGGAGCGTCGCCGAGGACCGAGTAGACGGACTCGACGACGATCGCCTCGGGTCGGGTGCGCTGCCGCAGGGCCTCCTCGACGGCCGTGGCATCCCCGTGCGGGGTGCGCACGACCTCGGCCTTCGAGAGACGACACGCGTCGATGAGCGAGGCGTGGTTGTGGGCGTCGGAGACGATGAGGCAGTCGGGTCCGCTCAGCGCGGTGAGCACGGCGAGGTTCGCGGTGTAGCCCGAGGAGAAGACGAGCGCCGTGTCCCGCCCGGTGAGAGCCGACAGTGCCGCTTCGGCCTCATGGTGGGCCGGGGTGGTGCCGGTGACGAGGCGTGAGGCCCGCGCGGATGTCCCCCAGCGGGCGATCGCCTCGCGTCCGGCGGCGATCACCCTCGGGTGGTTCGCGAGTCCGAGGTAATCGTTCGAGGCGAGATCGAGACCGTGTGCTCCGGCGTCGACGCGGTCGAGGCGGGCCTCCGCACGGGCTCGCGCCTCGGCGTCGAGGCGGTCGAGGATCCTGTTCGCCTCACGCACCGGCGCGGTCACGAGCATCCCTCCGCGACGGCGAGCATCGCCGCACAGATCCCAGCGACGTCCTCGGTCGTGGCGATGTAGGGCGGCATCGTGTAGATGTGCGTGCGGAAGGGGCGCAGCCAGACACCGTGGTCGGCCGCGATGCGGGTGACGGTGTCGACGTCGACGGGGCGATGCATCTCAAGGACGCCGATCCCGCCGACGACGCGGACGTCGGCGACCCCGGGCAGGGTCGCGGCCGGCGCGAGACCCGTGGTGAGGCCCTCCCCGATCCGGGTGACGGCTGTCGCCCACGCAGGCGTTCCGTCGGGGGTGGGAGCGAAGAGCAGATCGAGCGACGCCCGCGCCGCAGCGCAGGCCAGGGGGTTGGCCATGAACGTCGGCCCGTGCATGAGGGCACGGTGGGGTGATCCGGCGATCACTTCGGCGAGGTCGCGCGCACAGAGCACCGCCGCCAGGGTCATGTACCCGCCGGTCAGCGCCTTGCCGAGGCAGAGGATGTCGGGAACGATGCCGGCTTGCTCGCAGGCGAACGCGGTTCCGGTGCGGCCGAAGCCGGTGGCGATCTCGTCGGCGATGAGCACGGCGTCGAGGTCGCGGGCACGGGCGGCGAGATGGCGGAGGGCGTGGACGTCGTACGGCCGCATTCCGCCGGCGCCTTGGAAGAGGGGTTCGACGATGATGCCCGCGAGCTCGTCACCGTGGCGGTCGCAGAGCTCGTCGACGGCCGCGCACCACGCGTCGACCTCGGCATCGGGGGCACCCGGCAGCGGGGGCCGCGGGGCGAAGAGCTGCTCGCTGAGCACGGCCCGGAAGTCTGCGTGCATGCTCTCGACCGGGTCGCACACGCTCATCGCACCGGTGGTGTCGCCGTGATAGGCCCCGCGCAGGGCGAGGAAGCGCCCGCGGTCGCGGCCTTGGGCACGCTGGTACTGGATGGCGGTCTTGAGTGCGACCTCGACTGAGACCGACCCGGAATCGGCGAGGAAGACGTGGTCGAGACCCGGCGGGGTCACGGCGACGAGGCGCTCGGCGAGTTCGACGGCCGGTTCGTGGGTGAGCCCGCCGAACATGACATGAGAGAACGACCGCAGCTGGGACTCGAGTGCCTGGTCGATCGCAGGATTGCGGTACCCGTGGACGACTGACCACCATGAGCTCATCCCGTCGAGGGCGGTGATGCTGCGCCCGTCACGTCCGACGAGGTCGACGCGGGGGCCGCGGGCACCGGCGACCGCGAAGTGCGAACCGTCGGCGAGGGCGCCGTAGGGGTGCCAGAGCAGGCCGCGCTCGCGGTCGTGGAGACCAGCGGCGGTCGTGGCCTCACGCATTGGGAGCCGCGGCCGTTCCCGCCCCGCGACGGCGGATCGTGGGGACGACGATCCCATCGGTCGCGGTGGAGGCCGGGGCCGGCTTCCCGCACGGCAGGCTCGCGGCGGCCGGGGCGGCCTCGGGGAGAAGAGCCGCGGTGCGAGCCGCCTTGGCTGCGCGCACCTGCTCCCGCAGCTGCATTGCGCTGTCGGCGCCGACGATGGAGAAGCCGCCGTCGACGATCATGTCGAGGTCCGCCTCGGCGTCCTGGCCCTCGCTCGTGAGGTAGTCGCCGAGGAACAGGGAGTTGGCGACGTGGAGGGCGAGCGGCTGGAGAGTGCGCAGGTGCATCTCGCGGCCGCCGGCGATGCGCAGCTCGCTGTCCGGGCACATCAACCGCACTGCGCAGAGGATGCGCAGGCAGTGCTGGGGAGTGAGTTCGTGGGTGCCTGCCAGCGGGGTGCCCTCGAACGGGATGAGGAAGTTGACGGGGATGGAGTCGGCGTCGAGGCGGCGCAGTTCGAGGATCGTCTCGACGATCTGCTCCGGGGACTCCCCCATGCCGACGATGAGTCCCGAACATGGGGAGAGGCCCGCGTCGCGGGCCTGTTCGACGGTGTCGACGCGGTCGGCGAAGGTGTGCGTCGAGCAGATCTCGGAATAGTTGGACTCGGCGGTGTTGAGGTTGTGGTTGTAGGCGTCGACCCCAGCCGACCGGAGGCGCTCGGCCTGGCCGCCTTTGAGGAACCCGAGGCACGCGCAGACCTCGACCTCGGGGTTGTGGGCTTTGATGTCCTCGGTCATCGACGCCACGCGTTCGACGTCCCGGTTCGAGGGGCCGCGGCCGCTGGCGACGAGGCACACCCGGGAGGCACCGCCGGCGAGACCGAACTCCGCCTGCCGGCGCGCTTCGTCACCGGGCAGCCACGAGTACTTGAGGATCTCCGATTCCGACCCCAGTCGTTGGGAGCAGTAGCCGCAGTCCTCCGGGCACAGTCCCGATTTGAGGTTGACGAGATAGTTGACCTTGACCGCGTCGCCGAAGTGTTGGCGGCGGACCCGCGCGGCTGCCGCGACGACGTCGAGGAGGTCGTCGTCGGAAGACTGCAGGATGGCCAGAGCCTCGTCAGGTGTGGCCGGCGAACCGGAGCAGGCGCGATCGGCGATGGTGGTGAAAGACGGCATGGCCACGATCATTGAACACTGTTCAGGAAAAGTCAATCCTGCTCGCTGCCCCGCCTGTCGCCTCCCCGGCCCCGGTCACAGAGGGTGATGAGCACACCGGTCAGGAATCGAGAAGCCTGCTCAGCAGCCCGCGAGTATCCTGGAACGAGAGCAGTTGAGGGGATCCGAACAGTCGGACCCTGGTCCCGTGAGGAGAGACATGGCAGCGACGCAGACCGCACCGATCGAGTTCGCCGGAGAGGTGTCGACGCTCGGTGATCGCACGATCATCCGGCTGAGTCCCGATGCGAGTGCGGAGCTTCCCTCACGGGGTCAGGTCGCCGCCGAGGCGGTCGTCGGCGACGCGCGGTTCGCGACGGTTGTCGAACCTGATGGGATGCGCGGTCACTGGCTCAATCTCGATGACGTTGCGGGCCTCGAGGACGGCGCGACGGTGTCCGTGACGCTGACTCCGACGAAGGACTGGCCCGAGGTGAGCGTGCCGGAGGATCTCGCCGCGGCGCTCGCGGATGCAGGCGATCTCGATGAGACGTGGGCGAGCCTGACGCCGATGGCGCGGTGGGAGTGGGTGCGCTGGATCAAGGCGACGAAGAATCCCGCGACGCGAGCCAAGCGCGTCGGCGTGGCCATCGACAAGCTCGAGAACGGCAAGCGCCGGCCGTGCTGCTTCGACCTGTCCTCCTGCACGGATCCGGAACTGTCGAAGAGCGGGAAGCTCATCGACTTCCGCTGACACCCTCCCGGTCGAGCACTCCGACTCGTCGCCCTCGTCGACCCCGATCGATTCGGTGACGGCATCACCGGTGCCGTCGACCGCCACGTCGCGATGACCCGATCAACCGCGGAGCTCGTGATTCTATCCTGACACCGCCCGCCTCGAAGCAATCAGTCTGACTCAGCACAATGACACCTTTCGCGCAGGCCTCGAAGAGCGCGGCGATGCCGCACGGAGCGTGCTCGCACGCGCATTCGGGGGTGACGACGAAAAGGCCGGGTCGCGTCACTACGCGATGCTCATCGGCGTAGCCGCCCAGTGGCTGCTCGACCCTGACTCGGCGCCGAGTGCTGAAGAGATCACCTCGCCGATTTCGGAGGACTAAGCCGCCGTGCCGGTCTCGTCACCACGCGACGCGGGACGAAGAGCGAAGAGGATGCCGAGACTACCGGCGAGCACCGCGCCGGTGACCGTCCACGGCAGGCCCACAGCAGAGGAGATCACGCCGATGAGCAGCGGACCGATCAGACCTGCGGTGTAGCCGACCACACTGATGCGGGCGATCGAGGCCGCCGGATCACCGAACCGGGAGGCCCGGCTCAGGGTGATCGGAAACACCGGACCGATCGCCAAGCCAATGACGACGATCGACCCCACGACAATCCCGGGCACCGCGCTGAGCATTCCGATCGTCATCGCCGTCGCGGCCGTCACTGCCCCGGCGCAGAGGATCACCGTTTCGCCGAGGCGGTCGACGAGCAGGTCGGTGACTGCTCGTGATCCGACCATGGCCACGGAGAACAGCGTGAGCGCCAATGCACCCTGCGTTGCGGTGGCGGCGAGGTCGCGAGTGAGCAGGAGCGCCGACCAGTCGGTGATGACGCCCTCGAGCAGCAGTCCGCAGATGGCCATGACGGCGATCGCCGCCGGGAGGTGCGAGGTGAAACGTGGACCGTCGGGAGAGCGTGCGGTTTCGGGCACGCGCTCCCGCTCAGGTCGCCGTCGGCCGATGCGCATGAGACCGGGAGCACCAGTTGCCGCGAGGACAACGAGCACGGCTGCCACGACCGCGAAATGCCCGGCGACGCTCGCACCGAGGGCGGTCGCGATAAGTGCACCGACACCCCCGGCCACGACCCCGAGACTGAATCCGGCGTGAAGGCGTCCGAGCACGCTCGAGCGCAGTCGATGCTCAATGCGCACCCCTGTGAGGTTCATCGTGATGTCGCACAGGCCCCCGGCGATCCCCATGCCGAAGAGAGCTGCGAAGAGCGCAACGAGGTTCGGTGCCGCGGCGATCATCGGCAGGCCGAGGGAGAACCCCGTCGCAGAGAGGAGGCTGACGAGTTCGGGCGACACCCAGCGGGTCAGGTGACCGGCACACAACATCGCCGGGATGGCTCCGGCGGCGAAGCCGAGCAGAGCGATGCCCAATGCCGCGTCACCCACGTCGAGGGCGGCTGCGACCTCGGGAATGCGCGGCGACCAGCTGGCCATGACCGAGCCGTTGATGAAGAAGATGAGCCAGAGGCTGACGAGGTGGTGGCGCTGAGACATGGGAACCCCTTGGGCCGCCCTCACGATGCCTGCTGACGTCTGCCCGGACGGGCCAGGCACACGGGCACTCGCTGTCCCCAGGCTACCAATGACCGCCGATCGGCGCACCGCCCGGAGGTCAGTCCTGCGCGCCCCTGTCGGTGGCGATCGCCCACGACATCTGCACGAGGGGAATCTGCAGCGGCAGTCGCGCGAGCGCGATCGCCCGCCCGCGGGGTGAGCGCCAGTACTTGACCACGGTGTAGAGGTTGGCCGGGTAGACGGCGACCATGAGTGCCGCCGAGGCGGCCCCTCCGAGGCGTCGTGTGCCCGGGGTGGCGAGCAGGGCGGCGCAGCCGAGTTCGGCGACCCCGCTCGCATAGGTCCACGCCCGCCGATTGCCGAGGGCAGGCGGGACGATCGAGTCGAATGTCCGCGGTCGGATGAAGTGCATGGCCCCGGCGAATCCGAGCAGGCCGGTCATCAGTGCAGGTCTCAGTCTCATCGGACTCCTCTGGGTGAATTAGTCAGCGTCGTGGACAGGTCAGTCGTCAGGCTAGTCGATTCCGGCGTCACGGTGTTACCGGTGAGTATTCGGACTCCCAGCACAATCGGATCGACCACAGGGATCCGACGTGCGTCCCCGGGTCCGCGATGACGGATCTCTGCAGACTGCGCCGGCTTCGATCCCTGCACTCACGGCCGTGATACGATCCGTCACCACGCATGGTCGGCAAAGACCAGGTGGAGTTTTGGCCGCCGTTGAGCTCACTGACGGAACCCACCACGCCGACGAGGGGAGAGAACACGTGGCAGACAGCACGCGGGACCTGAAGGAGATCGCCAGGTCCGCTCCGAACGACCGGCCTGTCTCCTGGGGTGATATCGAGGCTCAGATCCTGTCCCTGCCGGTGTCCCCTGACGACGCCGCTCGGGCGGACGAGATGCGGCATCCGATGAACGCCGCAGCGCTGGGGGCGATTCTGCTGGCGGTCTACGTGCTCCCCGCGCTTGCCACCATCGGCCTCGTCGCCTGGGCCACCCAGCTCCCCGAGGCGCCATCGTGGTTCGCGACGATCACCGGCGGTGCATTCATCGTCGCCGGTATCGGGATGCTCATTCCGACACTGACGTCTGAGGCAGGCCGGCGGGACCGGGGCAGCCTTCGGGTCACCGCGCTCGCCGTCGTCATCACCGCAGCGGCAGCCGGACTGCTGCTCGCTGACGGATTGTCGCCCGCATGGCTGTCCTGGCTCGCTGTCGCCGTCGTCCTCTCAGGCATCGTCTCCATCGCGCTGCTGGTCAGGATGCAACGGACGCACCCCCACTCACGCCTCGATCGAAACACTCTCTCCCCGGAAGACAAGTGGCGCTATGACGCTCGAGCGTACGTGCTCGACCAACTCCTGCGTCTCGGCCGGGTCTCCGAACGCGATATCGATCGGTACGCCATGGTCGAGATGCCTCTGGGTTCGTGGGCGCAGTTCGACACGACGACCGGGAACGGATAGAACGGTCGCCACGGGAGCCGGCCCGCACTGCTTGAGTGCCGCGCCCGGTCACTCAGGTACGGCTGGACTCCCGGTCCCGTCGGATGCCTCGAGCGGCGGCAGAGGCGGCAGCGGTCGCCGGGCGAGGTCGCGCGCCTCCTCACGTGAGATCCCCACCATCCGCAGCAGGTACTGGGTGTAGGTGGCGACGACTTCATCGGATCCCCCGCGTTCAAGGCGCAGGCGCATCGCCGAGAGCAGCGCCCCGAAGGTCATCGCCCCGGCCAAAGCGACATCATCGATGTCGAAGCGACCGCTGTCGACGCCCTTCTGGATGTCGCGATTGGCACGCGGACCCAGCACGTCGAGCAGACCTGCATGGGCGAGACCGAGCCGGACGAGCAGCCACCCCCACACCGGATCGGAGATCGCCGTCGTCGCCAGGTGTCGCAGAGACACCGCATAGACCTCGGCGGCATCGTCGAAGTCCCCGGTCAGCGCATCAAGGCGCTGGCCGAAGGTCTCGACGAGATCGAAGACGACCTCATCGGTGAGCTGCTCGACGGAGGTGAAGTAGTTGTAGAACGTCCCGACGGCGATGTCGGCACCGCTCGACACAGCCCGAATCGTCAGCGCCTCCGGCCCGCCGGTGGCGATGACGTCGCGCGCGGCGTCGAGGATGCGACGACGAGTTGCCTCGGCCTTGCGGGCTCGCCGGTCAGGAGATTCTGCCATGGACACGATTGTGCCTGCTCAGGCCGCGCCTCGGCCAGCAGGCGCGCGAGGTCGGAGGAGACGGGAACGGGCGACAGCCTCGGCGCGAGAGGAGAACTCCCAGGCGGAATCCGCGCGCGAACCCTTGACGGCCCCTCACCCCATCTCCATAATGAACATAAGTTCAACGATGAACATATGTTCACATAGGAGTGAGACATGACCCCCGCATCCGCCCCCACCGTCGAACACACCGCCGATGTCGTCATCAATGGCCTCGGCCCCGTCGGCCTCCTCGCCACGATCCTCCTCGGCCGCCAGGGCTACCGCGTTCACGCCCTTGACCGGTGGCACACGCAGTACGGACGCCCGCGTGCGGTGACGTTCGATCATGAGATCGCCCGTGTGCTCGCGATGATCGGGATCGATCCCGACAACGACCCGGCGATCGACTTCCACGACGACCACTACTACTGGCTCAACGGGGACGGCGAGATCCTCATGGAGATCGACTGGTTGGGCAAGGAGGACAACGGGTTCCGCAAGCGGTACTGGTTCAGCCAGCCCGAACTCGAGGACCGGCTGCGCGTCATCGCCCAGACCCTGCCCAACGTCACCCTCCATTTCGGACGCGACACCGTCGCCTTCGCTCAGGACGAGGACGGCGTCACCCTCGACTTCCGGGAGACAGTCCCCGGTCTTCGCACCGTCGAATACGCCGAGGGCGGGGAGTCCGGTCGGATCCGGGCGCGGTATGCGATCGGGGCGGATGGGGCGAATTCGTTCCTCCGGGAGTCGGTCGGGGCGGAGTTGACGGATCTCGGATTCCTCTTCCACTGGCTCATCGTCGACACGAAACCCGAGGTCATGCCCTCGTACAGGACTCACCACTTCCAGGTCTGCGATCCCGTGCGGCCGACGACGGTCGTCCCGGGTGGGCCGGGCAGGCGCCGGTGGGAGTTCATGATGCTGCCCGACGACGATCTCCAGGAGATGCTCACCCCGGAGGCGGCGTGGAAGCTCCTCGAGCCGTGGGACATCCGTCCCGACAACGCCTCGCTCGAGCGCCTGGCCCTCCCCCGGTTCGAGGCGAAGTACCTCGAGAAGTGGCATCACGGGCGGACGATGCTCGTCGGCGATGCCGCCCATCTCATGCCGCCGTTCGCCGGTGAGGGCATGTGCGCGGGGCTGCGTGATGTCGTCAATCTCGCGTGGCGCCTCGATCTCGTGCTCCAGGGGCTCGCCGACGGGAACCTCCTCGACGCCTGGTCCGACGAGCGGCGCGATCAGGCGAAGTGGTACATCGAGTTCTCCGTCGATCTCGGCAAGATCATCTGCATCACCGATCCCGCCGAGGCGGCCGCCCGGGACGCGCGCATGCTCGCCGAACACGCCGAGCAGTCGAAGGTCGGCCCGCTGCCGGCGCATGAGACGATCCTCGGCCCCGGCACCTGGGTCGCCGAGGACGGCACCGCGGGCAAGACGGGCATCCAGGGCCGAGTCGCCCATCAGGGGCGGACCGGCCGCTTCGACGATGCCGTCGGCCACGGCTGGTTCCTCCTCTCGACTCCTGAGGCGGCCGGTGACCTCGATCCTGGCCTGGCCGCCGACCTCGAGCGGGTCGGGGGTCGGCAGCTGACGGTCGGCGGTCCCGACAGCGGTGCCGAGGTCATCGATCTCGACGGCACGTATGCGACGTGGATGAGTGAGCACGGTGCCCGCCATCTCCTCATGCGCCCGGACTTCTACGTCGCCTTCGTCGCCGGTGATGCCGCCGAGCTCACCACGCGCCTCGATACGATCCTCTCGGGCATGATCGTGCGGGCAGCAGCATGAGCGACATCTCCCCCGAGCAGTCGGCGCGCGAACAGGGACTCGTCGATGAGGTCATCGCGTCGTTCGCCGGCACCGACGACGCCCGCCTGAAATCCGTCATGGAGGCCCTCACCCGACATCTGCACGCCTTCCTCCGGGAAGTGCGCCTCACCGAGGCGGAGTGGAACGCCGGCATCCGCTTCCTCACCGATGCCGGGCACATCACGACCGAGACGAGGCAGGAGTTCGTGCTCCTCTCGGACACGCTCGGGGCGTCGATGCAGGTTGTGGGCATGAACAACCCCGAGCATGCGAATGCCACCGAGGCGACGGTCTTCGGACCGTTCTTCGTCGACGATGCCCCGGAGATCGCCCGCGGAGAGGACATGGCGTTCGGGGCACTCGGCGAACCGTGCCTCGTTGAGGGGTCGGTCACGGACACTGAGGGCAACCCGATCCCCGGGGCGCGCATCGAAGTGTGGGAGGCCGATGAGGACGGCTTCTACGACGTCCAGTACGACGACGAGAGGACGGCTGCCCGTGCGCATCTGTTCTCCGACGATTCCGGCACCTACCGGTTCTGGGGCCTGTTTCCCACGCCGTACCCGATCCCCGATGACGGACCCGTCGGGGCGATGCTCGCAGCGACCGGACGCTCGCCGATGCGCGCGAGCCACCTGCACTTCATGGTCACGGCACCGGGGTTCCGGACGCTCGTCACGCACATCTTCGTCCGCGGTGATGAGCAGCTGGAGATCGGTGACAGCGTCTTCGGGGTCAAGGAGTCGCTCATCATGGACTTCTCCCATCATGAGCCCGGCACCCCGACACCGGACGGACATGACGTCGGTGGCAGAGGGTGGGCCGAGACGCGCTTCGACATCGTGCTCGCCCCCGGAGATGGGGAGGGCATGCGCGTCGCGGGGTCATGACTTTCCCGCCGCTCGCCTCGCATCACCGGTGATCGTCCTACGATGAACGCGGACCGTGTCTCCGGTTGCCGCGTCCCCAGCGCAGTCGGAGGTGCCGCGCTGCCGGGTCTGAGCTTCGGGATCGCCGAGCGTCTCTCCTTCGACACGCTCACCGTCTGGACGGCTGCGGTCGGCGTCGCCGTTCTCGTCGGTCGCGGTCGACACGGTGAGCCGAAAGAGATCGCCACCTCGGCGGAATCGAACCCCTGAAACATCGTCAATTCCACCTCATCGTTCGAGGCATCTCGACCCAGGTGCAGTTCCGATGCTCGCACGCTGGAATTGCCGCCACCTCGCCGCTACGGGAATGGGAAAAGCGCCGCGATCACGCCGCGCCACCACAACAGGGAGGAGACAAGGAGGATTACGCCGCGGCGGTTGACGATTTGCCTGCGTGCGTGTTTGCCTCGAAAGCAAGGGATCGTCACACCGGCCCTGACCGACGAGGCCATGTGCACCACGATTTCGCAGCACTGAGGAGGCAAGGCTTTATGGCAGCCGACGACAGCTCTCAATCCGATCAGTCCAGCGGGCAGCCAAGGCGCACGATCAGATTCTTCCCCGACTATGGGAGGACCGTCCTTTGGGAGAACGGATCAGCGAACTACGCCCTCTATCCCGAGGACCTCGGCCTGTCTGACTCGTTGAGCAAGGACATACGAGATTGGAATTCCTACTGGAACAGTCACTTCGACCCGTTCGACGGTTGGAAGTCCGAAGAGAGTCACCAGCGAAGTCAGGCTGAAGGGGATGCCATCGTCGATCGCCTGCGAGCCGAGATCTGCAGTTTCGCCGATGTCGTCGATGACAGGTGGGTTTGAAAGACTCAGCGCGCGACAATCGCTGCCCCGGTGCCGTCTGACTTCACTGAGTGGGAAAGCGAAAGGCGCCGCGATCACGCGGCGCCTCCGACAGGGTGGAGCTAAGGGGAATTGAACCCCTGACCTCTTCATTGCGAACGAAGCGCTCTACCAACTGAGCTATAGCCCCTGACACCGCACTACTCTAGACCCGAGCACCCAGGAAGCACAAAACCGGGAGTGGTTGACTCGGGATTCCGACAGTAGAGTCTGTGACAAGGACCCCGATAGAGCAAGGAGCGAGCATGGCCCAGGAATTCGGAATCGTCGTCATCGGTGCGGGAATCGGCGGAGGTCAGGTGGTTGAGGCCCTGCGCAATGACGGCTTCGCCGGCACCATCGCCCTGGTGGGCACCGATCCCCTTCCGCCGTACTACCGTCCTGATCTGTCGAAGAAGGTCATGCTCGAGGACACCGACCCCGCGGACTCCGCACTGCGCGGCGCGGAGTGGTACCCGGCCCATGACGTCACGACGTTCTTCGGCGACACCGTGACGAAGCTCGACACCTCCGCCAACACGGTCACTTTGGCCTCCGGCGAGGAGCTCACCTATGCTCAGGCGATCCTCTCCACCGGTTCGACTCCGCGCACCCTCGAGGTTCCCGGTCAGGAACTCGCCAACGTGCACACCCTGCGCACTGCCGGTGACGCCGTGGCCATCCGCTCGCAGTTCGGCGAGGGCAGGAAGGTCGTCATCATCGGCGGCGGCTGGATCGGTCTCGAGGTCGCCGCTGCCGCCCGCACGCACGGCTCCGACGTTACCGTCGTCCTCCGCGACGCTCCCCCGCTGAAGAAGGTCCTCGGCGACGAGCTGGGCCAGTACTTCGAGGATCTGCAGACGAAGAACGGCGTGAAGTTCCTCGCCGACGCCGACACCACGGGCTTCGCCGGCGAGGACTCCGTCGACACCGTGCAGACGACGAAAGGCGACCTGCCCGCTGATCTCGTCGTCGTCGGCATCGGCGCGGATCCGACGATCGAACTCGCCGAGGCGGCCGGCCTCGACATCGACAACGGCGTTCCGGTCGACGAGAAGATGCGCTCGAGCGAACCGAGTGTGCTCGCCATCGGCGACATCGCCAACGCCTTCAACACCCGGCTCGACTCCCGGATCCGCGTCGAGCACTGGGACAACGCGGTGCGCCAGGCCGATGTCGCCGCCTCGACGCTCACCGGCGGCAGCAAGGTCTACGACTGGGAACCGTACTTCTACACCGACCAGTTCGACCTCGGCATGGAATACGTCGGCCACGGCTCAGGAGACGACGACGTCGTCATCCGCGGCGACAAGGACTCCGGCGAGTTCATCGCGTTCTGGACCAAGGACGGCACCGTCACCGCCGCAATGAACGTCAACGTCTGGGACGTCAACGATGACCTGCGCACGATCGTCGGCACGCAGGTCGACGCCTCCCGCCTCGCCGACGAAACGGTTCCGCTCACCGACCTCTGAGGCGTCTGTGCCCGCCCTCTTCGCCGACGACGCCTTCGACCGCGGCCCCCGGGTGATCGCGCCCGGGGCCGTGTGGCTGCCCGGCTTCCTCGACGATGCCGGGCAGGCATGGATCGTCCGCCAGTACGCCCAGTGGCGCTCCGGCCCGGTCCCACCGCACTCGACGACGATCATGGGACACCCGATGAGCGTGACGACGATCGGACTCGGGTGGCACTGGCGGCCGGGCCGCTACGACCGTGAAGCCGTCGACGTCAACCGGCAGCGCGTCCCGCCGTTCCCCGACTGGATGACACGGCTCGGACGCCAGATCCTCACCGCCGCCACCGAGGCGGTCGACGCCGACCCCGACCACCCTGCCGGGGCGGCCGCGGCGTGGGGGTTCGACCCCGCGCACTACTCCCCCGACGTCGCCCTCATCAACTACTACGACGAGGCGGCGAAGATGGGAATGCACCAGGACAAGGACGAACACGATCCGGCCCCGGTCGTCTCCCTCTCCCTCGGCGACACGTGCACCTTCCGATTCGGCAACACCGAGACGCGGAACAAGCCGTACGAGGACATCCGGCTCGCCTCAGGCGACGCCTTCGTCTTCGGCGGCCCGGCCCGCTTCGCCTACCACGGTGTGACGAAGATCCACCCGGACACCGCCCCGGAATCGGCGCGGCTGACCGACCTCGGCGGCGGCAGGATCAACATCACGATGCGCACGACCGGCCGCGACTGAACGCGCTCACCCGAAGAGCGTTTCCCCGATCCAGCCGCCCCTGCTCACACCCGGCGGGATCGCGAAGAGCCCCGACCCCGTGTGGAGCAGGTATTCGCTCAGCGCATCCTGGGACGCGAGCCGGTTCTGCATCGGCACATAGTCGCGGGCGGGATCGGCGACGAAGGCGATGAAGAACAGACCCGCGTCGAGGTTGCCGCGCGCATCCGCTCCGTCGGCGTAGTTGTATCCGCGGCGCAGGATCCGCACCCCGCCGTTCTGCTTCGGATGCGCGAGATGAACGTGTGAGGACACCGGGATGATCGGCTGGTTGCCGGCCCCGGCCATCGCGAAATCAGGAGCCGTGAACTCCTCGCCGCCGGACAGCGGCGCACCGGTCATCTTCGTGCGGCCGAAGATCTGCTCCTGCCCGTCGAGGCTCTCCCGATCCCACGTCTCGATGTGCATGCGGATGCGCCGGGCGACGAGATAGCTGCCGCCGTCGAGCCATGAGCCGTCACGGACCCACACATGCTCGTTGAGCGCGGTGTCCTCGTCGGTGCGGATGTTCGCAGTGCCGTCCTTGAACCCGAAGAGGTTGCGCGGGGTCTCCTGGGCCGGTGACGTCGACGCCGTGCGACCGAAGCCCAGCTGCATCCACTTCGTCGAGACGATGCCGAAGCCCATCCGGATGAGGTTGCGCACCGCATGGACGGCGACCTGCGGATCATCGGCGCACGCTTGGATGCACAGATCCCCGCCGACGCGCGCCTCGTCGAGCTGATCTCCGGGAAAGTGCGGCAGGTCGATGAGCCCGGCCGGCAGTTTCTTCTCGATGCCGAAGCGGTCCTTCCCCTCGGCATCGGTGAAGAGGCTGCGGCCGAACCCGATCGTCACCGTGAGGTGTCCGGCGCTCAGCCCCTGCGCCTCCCCCGTGTCCTCGGGCGGGGCGTACCGAGAGCCGTCGGCGACGCCGCCCTCGACGACCGGCAGCCCCTGACTGAGATTGGCCGCCGCTGCCGTCCACGTCTTGAGGAGGTCGACGAGCTCCGCACGGTCGTCGGTGAGGACGTTGATCGCGGCGAAGCACATGCGGTCCTGGGCCTCGGTGACGATCCCGGCCTGGTGCGCGCCGTAGAAGTCGACGACATCGGAATCGGCCCCGACCGCCTCGGCGATCGGATCATGCGCGAAGTACCCGGCCGCGGCACCGGCCGCGACGGCACCCGCCCCGATGCCGAACATCGCCCTCCGCGACACACCCGGCCGGTCCGCCATCAGCCCACCACTTTGTCGGTGAGCTGGGAGAGCGGCTCGGAGAGCGCATTGACGGAATCGGACAGGGTCTTGACCTCGTCCTCGCTCAACTCGGTGTAGAGGACGAACCCGTCGCCCTTGCGGTGCTCGTCGAGGAGGGCCTGGAGGTCGGCGAAACGCGTCTTGAGCGTCGCGTCGAGCTCCTTGTCGCGCGTGGCCAGCAGCGGCTGGAGGTTCTCGTACGCGACCCGCGCGCCGTCGACGTTGGCCTGGAAGTCCCACAGGTCGGTGTGCGACCAGGTCTCCTCCTCACCGGTGACCTTGCCGGTGGCCACCTCGTCGAGGAGCTCCTTGGCCCCATTGGAGAGCTGGTCGGGGGTGAAGCTGATGTCTCGGGTCCGGTCATAGAGGACCTGCGTGTCGGAGACGAGGAGGTCGGCGTACTTCGTCCGGTCAGCATCGCTCAGTGCCGTGTATCCGTCCTTGGGCGGCCACAGGTCCTTCTCGATGCGGTGCCAGCCGGTCCACTCCTGTCCCTCCTCGAGGTCGGCCTCACGCAGGTCGAGCTTGGGGTCGAGGTCGCCGAAGGATTCGGCGACGGGTTCGATGCGCTCCCAGTTCGTGCGCACCTGGGCGTAAAGAGTCCGCGCCTTGTCGTCGTCGCCGTCCTTGTACGCCTTCGCGAACTCCTCGGTGCCGGTGAG
Organism: Brevibacterium sp. 2SA; assembly: GCF_005502845.1. Lineage (NCBI taxonomy): Bacteria > Bacillati > Actinomycetota > Actinomycetes > Micrococcales > Brevibacteriaceae > Brevibacterium > Brevibacterium sp. 2SA. The sequence goes on from NZ_SCMW01000015.1 coordinate 42,220, forward strand.
CAGCTGCTCCGTCTGATCCTTCACATACGCCGCGTACTGCGTCGTCGCCTGCTCTGCGAGCTGCGAGTCCTCGGCGCTCACGCTCTGGTCCCCGGTGCCCTTCGTCACCGTGAAGTCCCCGCGCAGCCCGTCACCGACCATGCCCGGCTTGCACGCCGTGAAGTACTTGCCCTCCGGGGCGGTGACCGTGAGGGTGCGCTCGAGTCCGGGCGCGATGTTCTCGACCTCGCCGATGATGCGCAGGCCGTCCTCGCCGAGGAGGTAGAACTCCGTGACCTTCGATCCGTCGTTCGTCACGGAGAACTTCAGAGTGCCCGCCGGGGCCTCCTGGGCGGCGACGTCGCACGAGTCGTCGGTGCTCGTCACCGCGATCGTGCCGTCGCCTGAGTCATTGGGTTCGCAACCGGTGAGCACGAGTGCACCGCCGACGGCGAGGCCGATGGCGAGACGGGGCCAGAGAGTGGTCATATCGGTCCTTTGTTCGTTGGCCTGCGAAGAGGCAGAGGAAGGTCCGCCGAGGCGGTCGCCGGGGAGCCGGCAGAGATGGGGTCAGGATGGGGCGCCGGTGACAGCGCGGGCTCAGGCGGCGGTGACGCCGCGGGCGGCCGGTCGCGCTGCCGGTGCCGGGGAGGCGCGGAGGCTGCGGATGAAGAGCGCGCCGACGACGATGACGTAGAGCCACCACACGGTGAACTCGACCCACGTCGTCGCCGGGGAGAAGTTGAAGATGCCCTTGAGCAGGACCCCGTACCAGCTCGTCGGCGGCACGGCGTCGGAAACGTCGAAGGCCAGGGCGTGGAGACCTGGGACGACTCCGGCCTCCTGGAGGTCGTGGAACCCGTAGGCGAGGACGCCGGCGGCGACGAGGATGAGGAACGCCCCCGAATAGCGGAAGAACGCCGAGAGGTTGAGTCTGAGCAGACCCTTGGCGATGAGCCACGCGAGGACGACGGCGATGGCGATGCCGGCGATCGCGGCCGCCGTGAGGCCGAGCGCCGAGGTGGTGCCGGTGGCGTTCGCGCGGGTGGCGGCCCAGAGGAAGAGCGCGGTCTCCAGCCCTTCCCGGCCGACGGAGAAGGCGCCGAGGGTGACGAGCCCGATGACGGGACCGTCGAGGGCCTTGTCCGCCGCCGCCCGCAGCTCCCCGCCGAGGCTCTTCGCCGTCCGCGCCATCCAGAAGATCATCCACGTGACGAAGCCGACGGCGACGATCGACAGGGTCCCGCCGATGAACTCCTGGGCCTCGAACGTCAGCGTCGAGGGACCGAAGGTAAGCAGCGCCCCGAAGCCGAGGGACACGAGGATCGCCGCAGCGATCCCCCACCACATCGCCCTGACCTCACGGGTCCGGCCGATCCTGCCGAGGTAGCCGATGAGGATGCTCACGATGAGAGCGGCCTCGAGGCCTTCGCGCAGGCCGATGAGGAATGTCTGGAACATGGGGCGGCTTTCTGGTCCTGGGGAGCGCCGCGGGGCACGGCTCGCTCAGCGTAGCATAAGGAAAGCCTTACTTAATCCTCAGAGTGCCGCGAATCCTCGCCGCGCTGTCTCACGCAGCCGGGTCCTCGATGCCCTCCGGGGGCTGGGCCAGACGGTTCGGGGAGGTCTTGCGGTAGATCGGCTGCCCGGACAGCACACTCGCCCGCGACAGCGTGTTGCTCGCGACCGAGGAGACGATGATGAGGCAGAGGATGGCGATGATCGCGATGAACAGCGTCATCACCCTGAAGCCCTCGGTGTGGAGCGTGTGGATGTAGGCGGCGACGACGATGAGCGGCATGCCTAGGCCGGTGGCCGGGGAGAACACGTTGATCCGGGAGAGCGCGTCCTTGACCCGGAACATCGCCAGCGCCGAGGCGAGCATGAGCAGGGACCCGGTGATGCCGAAGATCCCGACGAGAACGGTGGCGACGGTGTCCGACATCAGCGGTGCCCCCTCGTGAGGATCCGGGACAGGGCGATCGTCGCCAGGATGCCGACCATCGAGGCGAGGAAGATGACGTCGAGGACGATCGAGGATGACACGCCGATCGCGATCATCGTCAGGATTCCGATCGCACAGAAGTAGATGAGATCGCTGACGACCGCGCGGGACCCCAGATCGCGGGCGGTGAGCACGCGGATGAGGCCGACGACGATCGCGGCGGCGAGAATGATCGCACAGATGGCGACGATGACGGTCATCGCCCTCTCCTCTCCTCTTCGGCGGACGGGTTGTGGGGGCCGGGGTCGACCCATGCGGCCTCCACCTCGGCGACGTCCGAGGCCGAGGACTGCGGCGCCCGGCCCCGGGTCATCGCGAGCAGGCGCGACTCCATGTCGTAGAGACCGGCCAGTGCGTCCTCCTCGGAGTCCTCGAAGAGGCAGTGGACGAAGAACACCGGCGGGGTGGTCGCGGTGCCTGCGGCGATCGCGGTGACGAGCGTGCCCGGGGTGATCGTGATCGACGAGGCGAAGAGGGTGACCTCGAGGTCGGTGCGGCAGCGCAGGGGCACCTCGACGATCATCGGGTGGGCGTAGGGCCGGCCGACGCGGAAGAGGTGGCCGACGACCGTCGCCGATCCCGTGATGATCGCCCAGAGAATGTAGAGGACGTAGGAGATGCCGTGGAGGATGCGCCTCATCGTCCGATCACCGCCTCGATGTATTCGGTGTGGTCGAGCAGTCCCGCCGCGGCCCGCCCGGTGATCTCGAGCAGGGGTTCCGGCCAGACGAAGATCGCCACGGACAGCGCGATGAGGATCGTCGCCGGCACGAGCAGCCGACCGGGGATGCGCACATCATCGGTGATCGCCACCGAGGCGGCGCGTCCGGTCTCCGCGGAATCCGGGCGGTACGACTGCATCGGGGCGCCCCAGAACGTGTTGCGCCACGTGTTCTGCAGGGCGAGCATGGAGATGAGCGAGCCGATGACGATCGCGGAGACGAGCCACCAGCCGGCGGCGCCCTCGACGGCGGTGGCCGCGGAGATCAGGCCGATCTTCCCCCACATGCCCGAAGTCGGGGGCAGGCCGATGAGGGAGAAGAGACCGAGGACCATGAGCACCGCCGCCCACTTCTCCCGACTGGCCAGACCGGAGAGCTTCTTGAACGACCCGGTGCCGTAGGTCTGCTCGACCGCGCCCATGACGAGGAGGAGGCCGGCCATCGTGATCATGTGGTGGACCATGTAGAAGGCACCGGCGGCCAGAGCCTGGGCGGTGAGCAGGGCGACGCCGAGGAGGATGTGGCCGACGCCGGAGGTCATCTGGAACGCGAGGACGTTGCGCACCCGGTTCTGTCCGAAGCCGGAGAGGGAGCCGACGAGGATGCTGACGACGGCGATCGCGACGATCGCGTTGGCCCAGGCCGGGGGCTCACCGTAGACGGTCGTGCAGATGCGGTAGATCGCGTAGAGGGCGACCTTCGAGTGGAGACCGGCGAAGAGCGACATCATCCCCGCCGAGGTGTTCGGGTAGCTGCGGGCCAACCAGCCGTGGAACGGGGCGCCGCCGGCCTTGACGAGCAGGGCGAAGAGGACGATCCCGAGCGCGAGCGCCCCCTGTCCCGTCGGGGTGCCGAGGGAGGCGAGCACGGCGAGGTTGACGGTGCCGAGGGCACCGTAGACGAAGCCGACGCCGATGAGCAGCAGGGTCGAGGTGAGCAGGTTGACCATGACGAACATCCGCCCCACGCCGAGGCGGCGCCACGTTCCCGTGACCGCGATGAGCGCATAGGCCGGCAGCACCATGACCTCGACGAAGACGAAGAAGTTGAAGAGGTCGCCGGTGAGGATCGCCCCGTAGACGCCGGTGAGCATCATGAGGATGAGCGCCGGGACGAACCGGTACTGGTCCTCCCCCGTGCTCACGAGGAAGATGCAGCTGACCAGGGACGTCAGCGACGTCAGGAGCAGCATGAGGGCGGTGAACGTGTCCGAGACGAACGGGATCGCCAGTCCCGGGATGTAGCCGCCGACGGAATGGGCGACGACCGGTTCCGTGCGGTGGAGGATGAGCAGCCCGATCGCCGCGGCCCCGACGAAGGAGGGCACGGCGAAGAGCAGGATGCGGTCGAAGGTGCGGGAGGTGATGAGCACGCTGAGCGCCGAGGCGAGCAGCGGGATCGCGACGAGGAGGAGCAGGAGGGAGGAATTCACGATTCGCGGACCTCCCCGGTCTCCGGAGCGCGCTTCTGGTCGTCGTCGTGGCCGAGCACGGCGAGGGCGAGCATGAAGATCGTCACCGCGAGCGTGATGACGATCGCGGTGAGGACGAACGCCTGCGGCAGCGGGTCGGCGGCCATGGTCTGGTCACCGCGTTCGGCCAGCGGCTCGACGCGCCAGGCCCCGACTCCGGCGGACAGCAGGATGAAGTTCGCGGCGTGCGAGATCAGGGTGAGGCCGAAGACGCCGCGGACCATGGACCGCTGCATCATGAGGTAGACACCGCCGGCGGTGAGCACGCCGATCGTCAGGGCAAGGATCATCGCGGATCCCCCTCCTTCGTGGTCGGGGCTTCACCGCGGTCGAGCGGTGCATCACCGTCGAGGATGTGCGTCGTCGAGGCCTTGGCCTTCTCCTCGGAGCCGCGACCGGCGATCTTCTCTCCGCGGCCGGGCCGCTCGCCCCTGATCGACTCGAGCGGTCCGCGCAGCTCACCGTAGAGGAGCTCATCGGCGCGCTCACGCGTGAGTTCGACGTCACGGCGGATGATGCCGTCGGTGAGGACGTCGTCACCGGCCGGGGTGGCCGCGGAGTCGGAGACGCCGAGGATGTTGAAGGAGAGGAGGATGAGGCCGAGGACGGCGAGGTAGACGCCGACGTCGAAGAGCATCGAGGTCGTGAAGCGCTGCCCGAGGATGTAGGTGTGCAGCGGCTCGAGGAAGGATCCGGCGAAGATCAGCCCGAGCAGGCCGGTGACCACGGCGATGCCGATGCCGAGGCCGATGAGGTAGAGGGGCGCCCGTGGGGGTCCGATGGCACGGTCCTTGGCCGTCGACATGTAGAGCAGGCCGATAACGGCGGAGCCGACGAGCGCGGCGATGAAGCCGCCGCCGGGTTCGTTGTGGCCGCGCCAGAAGATCATCAGCGAGGCGATGATGAGCAGCGGTCCGAGCACCTTGATCGTCAGCTGCAGCGGGATGACGTTGGGCCACGCCTCGTGGACGCCGCGGTAGGCGCTCGTGCCCTTCGGGCGCACCGTCACCCACGCCCGCCTCGGCGGTTCCGGGATGTTCTCCGCCGGCGGGTCGATGTAGCGGTCCTTGACCGTCGACATCACGGCGACGATCGCGATGCCGGCCATGCCGAGCACAGTGAGCTCGCCGAGCGTATCGAGCGCACGGAACTCGACGAGGATCGTGTTGACGATGTTGTGGCCGCCGCTGATCTCCGGGGCCTGTTCGATGTAGTAGAGACCGAGGTCGGAGCGCTCACGCCGTCCGTTGAGCATGAGGGTGAGCACGGTGACGGCGATGCCGACGAGGATCGCGAAGATCGCCCGGCTCGACTGCAGGCGCTTCGAGTACCGCCAGAACGACCGGGGCAGCTTCTGGAGGACGAGCATGATGACGATGATCGTCATCGCCTCGACGAGCAGCTGGGTGAGGGTGACGTCGGGCGCGCCGAGGGCGAGGATCTGCACGGTCGCGAGGATGCCGATGGCCGAGAGCGCGACGACCGTGGTCAGACGCGAGTGCGAGGTGCACACGACGAGGACGGCGACGGTGATGAGTACGAGGAGGATGATGTCCACTGGCCGCCACAGGTTCTCCTGGAGCGGCGGCAGGCTCGGGTAGACCGCAGGCACGGAGAGGAACGTGATGAGCGCGAGGCCGCCGAGCGTCGTCGCCAGGTAGGGCGTCGAGTTCATCGGGCGCACGACGATGCCGAGGCCGCGCCCGAGGCGCTGGAGGCCGTCGGCGATGCCGGCGATGACGTCGGCGCCGTCGAAGCTGAGCCGGGCGCGGTGGAAGAAGACGAAGACGCGGGAGCGGTTGATGATGATGACGATGCCGATGGCGATGATGAGGCCCGAGGCGATGAGCTCGGGGGTGAACCCGTGCCAGAACTTCACGTGGACGGGTTCGACCTCACCGGGAAGCGCCGCGGCGACCACGGCGGTGAGCGGGGTGTCGAAGAGGTAGAGGACGAGGCTGAGCGGGAGGGAGGCGACGATCGGCAGGGCCGCGGCGGCGAGCATGATCGGTGAGGAGTGCTCGAGTTCGGACTTCGTCACCGGTTTGCCGTCGATGAACGCGCCCCACACCGTCTTCGCACAGTAGGCGAAGGTGAGCACCGAGGCGGCGACGGCGATGACGAAGAGCATCCACCCGGCACCGCCGGATTCGACGAGCGCGGTGAACAGCGACTCCTTCGACACGAAGCCGAGCAGCGGCGGGATCCCAGCCATCGAGGCGCAGCCGAGGATCATGACGACGAAGGCTGTCGGGGCCGGACCCATGAGACGCGGGATGCGGGTGAGTTCGCGGGTCCCGGCGAGGTGGTCGACGACGCCGACCATCATGAACAGGCCCGACTTGAAGAGCGCGTGGGCGATGATGTGGAGGGCCGCCGCGGCGATCGCGGCTTCGGTGCCGACGCCGATGACGGCGGTGATGAGGCCGAGCTGGGAGACCGTCGAGTACGCCATGAGCTTCTTGACGTCGTGCTGATTGAGCGCGAACCAGCCGCCGATGCACGCGGTGATGAGACCCGAGGTGATGAGGAGGATGTTCCAGGCCGGGGTCGCATGGAAGGCCGGGGAGAACCGGAGCATGAGGAAGACGCCGGCCTTGACGACGGCCGCGGCGTGGAGGTAGGCCGAGACGGGGGTGGCCGCGGCCATCGCGTCGGGCAGCCACGAATGGAACGGGAACTGCGCGGACTTCGTCATGCCGGCGATCGCGACGAGAACGGCGACGAGGGTGGCGGCCGCCGGCTGCGCGGCCCACGCTCCGGAGAGCAGCGCCTCGTTGAGGTTCGTCGTGCCGGTCACCGCGATCGTCAGTCCCACGGCGACCAGCAGCGTGAGGCCGCCGATGAAGGTGATGAACAGGGTGCGCAGGGACGGTGCCTGCCCGGGCGACCCGGAGCGGGCGATGAGGAAGAACGAGGCCAGCGACGTCAGTTCCCAGCAGATGAAGAGGACGATGAGGTTGTTGCTGAGCACGAGGGCGACCATCGAGAACGTGAAGATCACCATGAGCCAGTAGAAGCTCGTATTGCGGCCCTTGGGCAGGTATCCGGTCGAATAGACGAAGACGACGGCGCCGATGACGAGGGCGATGTATGTGAAGATCACGCCGATGCCGTCGGCGCGCAGGGCGAGATCGACGCCGAGGCTCGGCACCCATGAGACGGTCTCCTCCGGCGTCGACCCGGCCATCACCTCGGCGGCGGTGGGAGTGAAGAGGGCGGCGACGGCGAGGTAGGCGGCGGCCAGCGGCCATCCGGTGGCTCGACCCATGAGGCGGGTGAGGAGCGGGGTGAGGACGACGAGGGCGGCGAGTGCGATAATCGTTAGGATCATGACCGGAGCCTCAGGGCTTCGGACGCAGGTGCTGGTTCCTTCACTCACTGGCCCTTCGTCGCGGCGAACGCTCACTTTCGAATGTTCAGACTATCGACTCGGAGTTCCATGAGCAAAAACCCACGCGTTCCACAGGCCCCCGACCGAATCAGGGTCTTCTTCGACGCGCGCTTCACCCGAACGACCCATCATGACGGGATCTCCCGGTACGGTTCGTGCCTGCTCGAAGCCCTCCTCGAGGCGACCGCGGGCACGGACATCGAGGTCACCGCGATCATCAGCGACGAGGACCAGCTCGCTCTCCTCCCCGAATGCCCGTGGGTCAAGCTCAGCTCCCCGCTCTCCCCCGCCGAGGTGGGCATCGCGAAACGGCTCAACGACCTCGGCGCCGATGTCGTGTTCTCGACGATGCAGGTCATGGGCTCGACCGGTCGCCGCTACGGGCTCATCCTCACCGTCCACGACCTCATCTACTACTCCCATCCGCTCCCGCCGGCCGACCTGCCGGCCCCGGTGCGGCTGCTGTGGCGGCTCTACCATCTCAGCTATGCCCCGCAGCGACTGCTGCTCAACCGGGCGGATGCGATCGCCGCGGTGAGTGAGACGACGAAGGCCCTCATCGCCGAGGAGCATCTGACGACGAAACCGGTGACCGTCGTCTCCAACGCCGCCGAGGTCACCGTCGCCGCACCCCGATCGGTCGATCACTCGGGGGCGAAGTCCCTGGTCTACATGGGCTCGTTCATGCCGTACAAGAACGTCGAAACCCTCATCCGCGCCCTGGCGCACCTGCCCGGGTGGACGCTGCACATCGCGAGCCGGATCGAAGGGCGGCGGGAGGCGGCGCTGCGGGCGCTCATCCCCGACCGTGCGCGGGTCGTCTTCCACCGCGGGGTCAGCGATGAGGAGTACGCCCAGCTGCTCGAGGAGGCGACAGCACTCGTCACGGCCTCCCGCGCCGAGGGCTTCGGGCTGCCCGTCATCGAGGCGATGGCCAAGGGCGTGCCCGTCGCGGTCTCCGACATCCCGATCTTCCATGAGATCGCCGGGGATGCGGCGGAGTTCTTCGACGAGGACGATCCCGCCTCGATCGCCGAGGCGGTCGGAAGACTCACCGTGCCCGCCGCCTGGGCCCGGGCTGCCGCGGCCGGGCAGGTGCAGTCGCAGAGGTTCGCGTGGTCGGAGTCGGCCGACGCTCTCGTCGGCCTCATCCGGGATGTGAACGCGAGGCGACGGTGATCAGTCGGGGGCTTCGCCCCAGTTGCGCAGCACCCACGTGTCGCCGGTGAAGCCGAATTCGCCGTGCCCGCAGTTCGCGAGGACGGCGAGTCTTCCGGATCCGGTCATCTCGAGGAGGATCTCTGCGGCACCGCGCAGCACCGCCCCGTGGGCGACGATGGCGATCGTCTCCGCGTCCGAGGTCGTGACGATGTCGGTGATGGCGCGGGCCACCCGCAGCGAGGACTCGCTGCGGGTCTCGCCCCCGGGCGGCTTCGGGTCACCGCCGGAGACCCACTTGTGGAGCTCCTCGGGCCAGACTGCAGCGATCTCCTCGCGGGTCAGGCCCTCCCACTCGCCGAAGGCCATCTCCCGCAGTCGCGGATCGCGGTCAACGCTCGTCCCCAGCCGGTCGGCGAGGGTGTCGGCGGTGACCGCTGCGCGGAGCAGGTCGGAGGAGACGATGAGTTCGGGGCTGCGGGCGGCGAGGACCGCGGCGGCCCGTTCGGCCTGATCGAGTCCGACGGCGTTGAGCGGAATGTCGGACTGTCCCTGGAAGCGCCGCTGCAGGTTGAAGTCCGTCTGTCCGTGCCGCCAGACGATGACGGTCTTCGTCATCGAGTCTCGCTGCCGGCGGCAGGACCGTCGGACTCGGTGTCGACAGGTGCAGCGTCGTCGGCCGAGTCGTCGTCATCGGCAGTCTCGTCGATCGTCACGTCGATGACGGGAACGTCCTTCCACAGGCGCTCGAGCGCGTAGTACTCGCGCTGTTCGGTGGAGAAGACGTGGACGACGATGTCGCCGTAGTCGAGGAGCACCCAGTCACCGGTGCCGCGTCCCTCCCGCCGCAGGGGTTTGCGTCCGGCCTGCTTGAGCAGCGCCTCCTCGACGCCGTCGACGATCGCACCGACCTGCCGTTCGTTCTCCGCGGACACGATGAGGAAGGCGTCGGTGATGTAGAGGGTGGAGCTGACGTCGAGGGCGACGATATCGGTGCCGAGCTTGTCATCGGCGCCTTTGGCGGCGATCCGAAGCAGTTCAGTGGTGTCCACGTGGTCCTTTCCCAGGGTTCAGGTTGTCACAGCAGCATGACGAGTGCGATGACGATGAGGGCGACGGCGAAGAGCGCCGCCACGCCCAGCACGATAAAGGGTACTTTGGATGGCTCTTCGCCAACAAGGATCTGCCCGTCGTACCCGGTCACGGCACTCGCCTTGATGCGGGTGCCGGGCGGGTTCTCGGTCTCTTCGTCCTCATAGTCGGAGTTCGGCAGGGACCACGCCTCGGGCACGGTGTCCATCGGACGGGTCTCGGGGTTCGCGGCGAGTTCGCGGGCGGCGTCGTCGGCCGACTGTGCCGTCGTCTGCTCCTCGGTGCCGGAGTCACGGTCCCGTGCGGCGTCCGACGAGGAGTTCGGCGCCGAGGCGGCCGCCGCGGTTCCGCGCTTCGTCGACGCTGCCTCGCCCTTCGACGCGGCCTGGCCCTTCGAGGCCGCCTGGCCCTTCGAGGCCGCACCGGCCTTCGACGCAGCATCGGCCTTCGACGCGGAATCACCCTTCGACGCAGCACCGTCCTTCGAGGCTGCGGTCTCCTTCGCTCCGGGTTCGGAGACCTTCGCCGAGGCGGCGGTGACGACCCGCACGCCAGAGGTGCTCGGCGGATTGACGATCGGCATCCGCCGGGACCGGGTGGCCGGCTCCGGACCGTCCGTGTCCGTCGCGGCGGCGGGCTTCGCGGCCGCATCGGGGGTCGCCTTCGTCGCCGCCGACTCGGCGACGTCCGGCTTCGCGTCGGTCGTGGCGGCGTCCGTCTTCGCGGCAGTCGCAAAGGTGTCCGCCGCAGTTGCCTTCGCCGCCGCAGCGTCGCCGCTCGGCGTCGGCTGTGGGGAGGCCGACGTCTCGGGGGTGGTCTCCGGGAGAGGACGCGAGAGCGCGTCGTCGGGTCCGGAAGCCGGTCGCGGCGCCGAGTCGGCGGTCACCGGTGATTCGAAGTCGCGGGCAGCCACTTCGGCTGACGACCCACCGAAGCCGGCGGCGTCGAACGATTCGTGCTCGGCCGAGGCTGCCTTCGCGGTCGTGTCGCTGGTCTGTGAGGCAGTGTCGCCGGATTGGGAATCCGCGGCGGGGTCGGCGATGACGGGGATCGCTCCGGTGGAGAGGTCGCCGTCCATCGACAGGCCGTGCTCGCGCAGGTAGCGTTTGCGCGCGGCGCGCGATTCGAAGTGCGGCAGCGGCGCGCGGCGGGGGTCGAGCCGATCCTCAGCGTTGACCGGTGGCCGCTCCTGCGGCAGGTGATCGGAGGCCAGTGCCCCGCGCTCATGGGAGACCTTCGGCGTCGGCGCCGGGTCGATGCGCGACGAGGGAAGGTCAGCGGGAGTCGATCCCGCGCTGCTGCTGACCGGGGCCGGCGCTGCCGCGGCGGGCCGGACCGAAGTGGACTTCTCGGGAGCCGGTGTCGCCGGAGACTCAGGGGTCTGTGGGGCCGCAGCGGCCGGAGGAGTCTGCGGGGCCGCAGGTGTCTGCGCGGCCTGCGCGGCCTGCGGCGGAGACGCCGGGGGCGTCGACGGCGCCGGTGCGGAGGGAGCCGCTTCACCGGTGCCCGATGCTGAACCGCCACCGGCGGCAGGCAGAGCGTCGCTGACCGACGCGGTGGCCGTCGCCGGCTTCTCGGTCGGACGCTTCGGTGGGGTGAGGAAGTCCGCGCGGCTGCCGTCGGACGCCTGGGGAGCGGACGACCTGGCCTCGAACTCCTCTTCCGCGGCCAGTCGCTCGGCTTCGCGCCTGGCACGTCGAGACGTGAACTGCTCTTCAGCCATTTCCACTCCTGTACAGATCGTGTTTCGCGATGTACTGCACCACGCCGTCCGGCACGAGGTACCAGACCGGGGCTCCATCCATCACCCGTTGCCTGCAGTCCGTTGACGAGATCGCCAGCGCCGGGATCTGCGCGAGACTCAGCCGGTCGACGGGCAGTCCCTCGCTGCGGAGTTCGTGCCCCGGCCGACTGACCCCGACGAAGTGCGCCAAGGAGAACAGCTCATCGACATTCTTCCATGTCAGAATCTGAGCCAAAGCGTCCGCGCCGGTGATGAAGAACATCTCCGTGTTCTCGCCGAGGCTGTTCGACAGATCCCGCAGAGTGTCGATCGTGTAGGTCGGACCGGGACGGTCGATGTCGACGCGGGAGACGCGGAACCGCGGGTTCGACGCCGTCGCGATGACCGTCATGAGGTACCGGTGCTCGGCGTCGGTGACGGTCTTGTCGTCCTTCTGGTACGGCCGACCGGTGGGGACGAAGACGACTTCGTCGAGGTCGAACGTCGACTGCACCTCGCTGGCCGCGACCAGGTGTCCGTGGTGGATGGGGTCGAAGGTGCCGCCCATGACACCGACCCGACGTGTGCGTTCTGCCATATCAGTGGCGGTACGAGATGCCCTTCCACGACCGTGCGACGACGGCCATCGAGATGAAGATCGCGAGGGTGATGAGGCCGTAGCCGATCGGCTCCATCGGCAGCTCGGTGTGTGCCGCGCCTTCGGTTGCGGCGGCCAGCAGAGTTGCGTTCACGAGAGTGCTCCTTGTCCCTTGATGAGTCTGTTCACTTCAGTTTCTCACGCCCTGTCGTCTGCGTGCGCAGCGACATGGGCGAAGTCAGTCGCGGATCTGCCCGTTTCCGAGCATGACCCACTTCGTCGTCGTCAGCTGCTCGACGCCCATCGGTCCGCGGGCGTGGAGCTTCTGCGTCGAGATGCCGACCTCTGCGCCGAACCCGAACTCGCCGCCGTCGGTGAAGCGGGTCGAGACGTTGACGCCGACGGCGGCGGCATCGATGGCTGTGACGAAGGTCTCGGCGTTGTCGATGTCCTTCGTCACGATCACCTCGGTGTGGCCGGAGGTGTAGGCGCGGATGTGCTCGATCGCCTCGTCGATGCCGTTAACGAGCTTGATCGCGAGTTCGAGGTCGAGGTACTCCTTGGCCCAGTCCCGGCGCGAGACCCGGCGGATCTTCATCGACTCGGGCGCCAGCGCTGCGACATCGGCGTCGGCGTGGACGACGACGCCGGCCTGGTCGAGGCGTTCGAGGATCTTCGGCAGCACGCGCTTGGCGGCCTTCTCATGGACGAGCAGGGTCTCGAGTGCGTTGCAGACGCTGGGCCGCTGGGTCTTCGAGTTGAGGACGAGGTCGACGGCGTTCTTCACCGTCGCCGAGGAGTCGATGAACATGTGGACGTTGCCGATGCCCGTCTCGATGACGGGCACGATCGACTCCTGGACGACGGTGTTGATGAGCTCGGCCCCACCGCGCGGGATGAGGAGGTCGACGTAGTCGCGGGAGTTCATCAGCACGACGGCCCCGTCGCGGCCGTGCTGGTCGATCGTGTTGATCGTGTCCGCGGGCAGGCGGACGGATTCGACGGCGCGGCGGAGGACGGAGACGAGTTCGGCGTTCGTGTTCTCCGCGGCCGATCCCCCGCGCAGGATCGTCGCATTGCCGGCCTTGAGCGCGAGGATCGCGATGTCGACCGTGACATTGGGGCGGGCCTCGTAGATCGCGCCGATCACACCCATGGGCACCCGGTTCTGGGTCAGGCGCACACCGTTGGGCAGGGTGCGGCCGACGACGACGGTGCCGACCGGATCGGGGATGTCGATGACCTGTTCGACCGCCGAGGCGATCGCGGAGATCCGCTCCTCGTCGAGGCGGAGTCGATCGAGGAGGGACTCGCTCATCCCGTTCTCGGCCCCCGCGGCGAGGTCGATCGCATTGGCTTTGACGATGCGCGCGGAGTTCGCCCGCAGACCGTCGGCGATCGCCTGGAGCGCGGCGTTCTTCTCCGCGGTCGAGGTCGTGGCCAGACGTGCGGCGGCCGCCTTCGCATTCCTGGCGATCCGCGTCACCCCGCGCACGATCTTGGGATGGATGTCGGCAGCAGCGGGCATGGACTAACTCCTCTCGCTCACATGCGTGAGGACGAGATCATTGCGATGGATGACTTCTTTACGGTAGTCACTTCCCAGCCGGGTGCCAAGTTCCTCGGTGGTCAGGCCGAACATCGTCGGCAGCTCGGCGGCGGAGAAGTTCGTCATCCCCCGCGCCACGATCTGCCCGCCGGTGTTCCTGATCTCGACGGGATCCCCGGCCTCGAAGTCCCCCTCGACGCCGACGACGCCGGCGGCGAGCAGGCTCGTGCCCCGCGACCGCACGGCCGCCTCGGCGCCGTCGTCGATCGTCACCGAACCGAACGTCTTGGCGAGATGACGCAGCCACAGCAGTCGGGTGCCGCGGCGACGGTGGGTGACGGCGAAGGACGTGCCCGCGCTCCCCCCGGTGAGCACGTCACCGACCCGGTCGGCGGAGGTGAGCACGGCGGGGATGCCGGAGTCGGTGACCATGAGGGCCGCGTCGACCTTCGTCGCCATGCCCCCGGTGCCCGTGCCGGCCGTCCCGACCCCGCCGATCGCGACGGCACCGAGGTCGTCGGGACCGGCGACATGGTCGATGCGCCTGGCGTCGGCCTGGGACGGGGGTCCCGTGTAGAGGGCGTCGACGTCGGAGAGGAGGACGAGCGCGTCGGCGTGGGAGAGGTGGGCGACGAGGGCGGCGAGGCGGTCGTTGTCGCCGAAGCGGATCTCCTCGGTGGCCACAGCGTCGTTCTCGTTGACGATCGGCAGCGTGCCCAGGGACAGCAGACGGTCGATGGCCCGCTGCGCGTTCTTGTACCGGGTGCGGCGGATGAGGTCGTCGGCCGAGAGCAGGACCTGGGAGGGGACGAGGTCGAAGCGGCCCAGCGCCCGCGCGTACGCGGCCATGAGCAGCCCCTGTCCGACCCCGGCGGCGGCCTGCTGGGTGGCGAGGTCGCGCGGCCGGCGGCGCAGGCCGACGGGTTCGAGTCCCGCGGCGATCGCCCCCGAGGAGACGAGGATGATCTCCCGGCCGTCGGCCCGGTGGGCGGCGATGACGTCGGTGAGCGCCACGAGCCGTGACTCGTCGAGCCCGCCGTCAAGCGTCGTCAGCGACGAGGAGCCGACCTTGACGACGACGCGCTTGGCGCCGGCGATGTCGGCCCGCACGGTCGCGGAGTCGGCGGCCGCGGTCGTCGCGGTCATCGCTCGTCGGCGGAGTTCTCGCGGGCGGCGCGCTCGGCGAGCCGCTCCTTCTCGAACTCCGCCCGGGTCGCGGCCTTCGCGTCCTGCCGCTCGTGGTAGGCGGCCTTGCGCTCCTTGCGGCTCGCACGGGCCTCCTCCTCGAGTCGGAGGTCGGTGCCGCGGGAGCCGAGCAGCTCGGCACCGCCGACGCTCGTGGGGTCCCAGTCGAAGACGACGCCGTCGCCCTCGCCGATGACGACGGTGTCGCCCGGGGTCGCACCGGCCTTGAACAGTGCCTCTTCGACGCCGAGGCGCTCGAGGCGATCGGCGAGGTAGCCGACGGCTTCGTCGTTGGCGAAGTCGGTCTGGACGACCCAGCGTTCGGGCTTGTCGCCGAGGACCCGGAAGACCGGACCGTCGGCGTCGCGTTCGGTGCGGATCGTGAAGCCCTTGTCGTCGACGGCCTTGGGCCGGATGACGACGCGCTGCGGCACGGCCTCGACCTCGGCGCGCCGTTCGCGTTCGGCGGCGACGAGACCGGCCATCGCGAAGGAGAGCTCGCGCAGTCCCGCATGGCTGACGGCGGAGACTTCGAAGACCCGGTAGCCGGCGGCTTCGAGGTCGGGGCGGACGATGTCGGCGAGTTCGCGGCCATCGGGGATGTCGACCTTGTTGAGGGCGACGAGCTTCGGGCGTTGCGAGAGCGGGAGGTCGCCGCCCTCCTCGCCGAGGTCGACGGAGTACGCGGCGAGTTCGGCCTCGATGACCTCGAGGTCGGAGACCGGGTCGCGGCCGGGCTCCCACGTCGCCATGTCGATGACGTGGACGAGGGCGGCGGTCCGTTCGACGTGGCGGAGGAACTCCAGCCCGAGGCCCTTGCCCTCGGACGCCCCGGGGATGAGCCCGGGGACGTCGGCGACGGTGTAGCGGACATCCCCGGCTTCGACGACGCCGAGGTTGGGCACGAGCGTCGTGAACGGGTAGTCGGCGATCTTCGGCTTCGCCGCCGACAGTGCGGCGATGAGACTCGACTTGCCTGCCGAGGGGTAGCCGACGAGGGCGACGTCGGCGATCGTCTTGAGCTCGAGGACGAGCGTGGAGGCCTCACCGGGTTCGCCGAGGAGGGCGAAACCGGGCGCCTTGCGCTTCGTCGAGGCGAGAGCGGCATTGCCGAGCCCGCCGCGGCCGCCCGCCGCGGCGACGAATTCGGTGCCGGCGCCGACGAGGTCGGCGAGGATCTGACCGTCCTGGGTCTTGACGACCGTGCCGTCGGGCACGGGCACGATGAGGTCCTTGCCGTCGGCGCCGTGGCGCAGGTCGCCCTTGCCGATGCCGCCGCCGTCGGCCTTGAGGTGGGGGCGGTGGTGGAGGGGCAGCAGGGTCGTCGTCTGCGGGTCGACGACGAAGGTGATGTCACCGCCGCGACCGCCGTTGGCGCCGTCGGGGCCGCCGAGCGGTTTGAACTTCTCCCGCCGGATCGACGAGCAGCCGTTTCCGCCGTCGCCGGCCGCAAGGTGTACCGTGACGCGATCAATGAACTCGGTGGCCATGATGTCCTTATATCAGATGAAGGGTGAGTCGTGAGACTCACCCTTCATGGACCCCTGAAGCGGGGCAGATCAGATCGTATCGGTCAGACGCCGACGATGTTGACGATCTTGCGACCGTTGCGCTTGCCGAACTCGACGGCACCGGCGGTCAGAGCGAAGAGCGTGTCGTCTCCGCCGCGGCCGACGTTCGCACCGGGGTGGAACTTCGTGCCGCGCTGGCGGACGATGATCTCACCGGCCTTGACGACCTGGCCGCCGAAGCGCTTGACACCGAGGTACTGCGGGTTCGAGTCGCGACCGTTGCGGGTCGAGCTGACTCCCTTTTTGCTTGACATGTCAGAGGCCTCCTCTTACTTGATGTTCGTGATCTTCAGACGGGTGAGGTCCTGGCGGTGGCCCTGACGCTTCTTGTACCCGGTCTTGTTCTTGTACTTCTGAATCACGATCTTGGGACCGCGGAGCTCACCGACGACCTCGGCGCTCACCGAGATCTTGGAGAGGGCATCGGCGTCGGTCGTGACCGCGTCGCCGTCGACGAAGAGAACGGGTTCGAGCGTGACGCTGTCCCCGGCCTGCGCCTTCATTCGATTCACTGTGATGATGTCGCCGACGCTGACCTTTTCCTGGTGGCCACCGGCACGGACAATGGCGTAGACCATGGTCGAACCCTTTCTGCGTAAGAAATCTTGCGAACGGCGGTTGATGCCTTGGCTCGACAGGGAGCGGACTCCCTGAACGACAGACCCATTGAGAGGAATCACCAGCCGTGGTGCGACGGACGCACCGACGTTCAAGTTTAGTCGATCCCGGCCGCCGACGGCAAACCGGCGCGGAGGTGACCTCCGCCTCGTCGCCGCACCGCAGTCCGGCGTCGATGCGGGACCGCAGCGCTGCGACGGCGCCGGACCGGGCGCTCAGCCTTCGCGGGACTCCGCGATCCGCTCGTGATGGTGGATCACCTCGGCGACGATGAAGGCGAGGAACTTCTCCGCGAACTCCGGATCGAGGTGCGAGTCCTCGGCGAGCCGGCGCAGGCGGGCGACCTGCCGGGCTTCCCGCGCCTCGTCGGCCGGGGGCAGACCGTGGTCGGCCTTGAGCACGCCGACGGATTCGGTGAGCTTGAAGCGCTCGGCGAGCAGATGGATGAGGGCGGCGTCGATGTTGTCGATGCTGCCCCGCAGCTCGAGCAGGCGGTCGGCGGCCTGGGAGGCGGCGGTGTCGTCGTCAGTCACCCGATCAGTCTAGACAATCCGCAGAGGCAACACTGCCGCGGACACGGCCGTGCCCCGGGCGTCGCGGGGACGGCCGGGGCACGGGAGGGTGAGGGTCAGGCGGGCTGCTCGACCGGGACGGCGTCCTTGGTGTCCGGGTCGGTGAGGGTGCCGGCCTTGCGGTCGGCGAGGTACTTCTTCATCTCCTTCTTCACGACCGGCATGAGGAGGTAGAGGCCGAGGATGTTGATGAAGGCGCACATGAACAGCGCCGCATCGGCGAACTCGACGACCTTGCTGAAGCTGGCGACACAGCCGATGACGACGAAGACGCAGACGAGGACGCGGAAGGCCATGATCGTCGCCCGGCCGCGACCGAAGAGGTAGCTCCAGGCCCGCTCCCCGTAGTACGTCCACGTGATGAGGGTGGAGAACGCGAAGAGCGCGACAGCGACGGCGAGCAGCGCCGGGTACCACGAGGCGACGGTGGAGAAGGCGTCCGAGGCCAGTGCCACGCCGCCGATCTCACCTTCGCCGAGGTCCTCGCGGTACGAGGGCTGGTTGGCGACGATGATCGTCAGGGCGGTCATGGTGCAGATGACGACGGTGTCGATGAAGGGCTCGAGGAGGGCGACGAAGCCTTCGGAGATCGGCCGACGGGTCTTGACCGCCGAGTGCGCGATGGCGGCCGAGCCGATGCCGGCCTCGTTCGAGAACGCCGAGCGCTGGAAGCCGATGATCATCACGCCGACGATGCCGCCGGCGATGCCCTGCGGGTTGAAGGCGCCTTCGAAGATCTCGCCGATCGCCATCGGGATCTGCTGGAAGTTGATGCCGAGGACGAGGAGGCAGGAGACGACGTAGAAGATCGCCATCGCCGGGACGAGCTTGTCGGTGACCTTCGCGATCGAGCGGATGCCGCCGAGGATGACGAGTCCGACGAGGAGGGCGAAGAAGATGCCGAAGATCAGTCCGGCCCACGCGCCGCCGAGGAAGCCGTCCGCGCCGCCGGTGGCGGTGCGGACCTGGGCGAACGTCTGGTTGGCCTGGAACATGCCGCCGCCGACGACGCCGAAGATGAGGATCGCGACGGCGAAGAGGCCGGTGAGGATCGCGGCCACGGGCTTGGAGAACCGGCGGAAGGCCACCGGCAGGTACTTGAACGGTCCGCCGTGGACGACGCCGTTCTCATCGATCTCGCGGTACTTCACGCCGAGCGTGCACTCGACGAACTTCGTGCACATGCCGAGCAGACCGGCGATGATCATCCAGAATGTCGCACCCGGTCCGCCGAGGGCGACGGCGACGCCGACACCGGCGATGTTGCCGAGTCCCACGGTGCCCGAGAGTGCGGAGGCCAGGGCCTGGAAGTGGGTGATCTCGCCGGGATCGGTGGGCTTGGAGTACTTGCCGCGGACGACGTCGAGGGAGACCTTGAAGCCGCGGAACTGGATGAAGCCGAAGTAGAGGGTGAAGATCAGGGCTCCGAGGATGAGCCAGAAGACGACGAACGGGAAGGAGATCTCGCCGATCGTGACGGGCACGAAGATCACACTGGAGAACCAGGTGGCGATCGGAGTGAACCAGGAGTTGATGGCATCGTCGACGGGAGACGTCGGTGCGTCTGACGCTAGCAGCAGTATGTCCATGTCGATCAAATGTTCCGCAATGCGACACCGGGATCAAGCAATCGACCTTCCAATATTCGGACAGTTACAGAACTGTTATCTGCATCACACCGACCCCGGTGCAAGTGACATTGGTCTCACCGCGAGTTTCGGATAGTGGATTTCCGGTGTGACCTAGACTGGCCGCATGTCACAGAACCCTCCCCCTCCCCAGCAC